>DGBM01000060.1 GCA_002384765.1 Demequinaceae bacterium UBA4004 | reverse complement strand
CATGAACGGCTCGTAGGGGTCAGACTGCACCCGCTGTGCCGGGTCATACGAGCCGCCGAAGAGGCGAGACCAGAAGCTCATGCGTGCCCCTCTCGGCTAGATGATGATGAGGTCGTGATCGGCGTAGGCCGATTCGGTGACCTCTTGTGGTCGAGTCAGGAGCCAGTGGGCGAACGTCGCAGCCTCGAGCTGGACAACGTGGTCATCGCCCTTGCGACCCCACGCCCAACGGTCGCCAACGTCACGCTTACGGGCGCTGTCCACGGCGGCGTTCAAGTCGGGATAGTTGGCGTGCCGCAACGCCTTCTCAGACACGGCAGTGAAGACACCCGAGCAGGCGTCCAGAACATCCGGCGTCTTCAACGTCACGACATTTACGCCGGCGCGCTCAAGGTCAGGGATGAGCGCAGCAGCAGGACCACGACCATCAACAGCCACGGGTGCACCGTGCGCCTCGTGCAAACCTGCGACGAACTCGACAGCCTCTGACGACGACGGGCCGAGGAACAGGGGCTTGACCTGTGTGACGTCGCCATCCAGGGCTGCACCCACCACACCGAAGCGCGTCAAGTCACGATCCGCGGCCACGCTCAGCGCACCCAGCGGAAGGCCCTTGACCTCCTCGCCAGCGCACGCCTCCCAGCGGCCTGCGCCGAAGACCGACAGCGCAGCCCTCGTATCCCAGATACCAAGCCGCTCCATAGCGAACTGCTCGTCATCCATCGCCGCGCGATCATCCGCGACAGCCTCACGAGTCAAGCGAGTGCCATACGCAGGGTTCGACTTCGCCCACGTCGCCTCATCATCGAAGTCATCCGCAGGATCAGCCGACCACTCGAGCCAGCAGTGACGCGCCTTCTTCGCCATCGCAGACTCACGCACCCGCGCGAACGCGAACGGATCATCCAATGAAGTAGGTGGCGTGCCGAACAGCCACAGTTGAGGACCACCCGGCGTGACATTCGTCCGCGCCGACATCGTCGGAACGATCGACCCCCACGCGGCCTTACCGAGGATCTGCCCCTCGTCGAGCAGGAGGCAATCCGCAGAGAAGCCACGAGAGCCAGACGCACGACGCGCCTTCAGCTTGATGGTCTGCTTGTCCTTGCCCTTGCCGAACGAGATGAACTCGCGGTTGATCGCATCCATCCGACCAGTCACCCGAGCCTCAAGCGTCGGGTTGTCCTCGATGACGTCAACCAGGCGCTTCCACACCTCGCGCGCAGTGTCCGTCTCATACGAAGAGATGATGATCATCTTCTCGCCGAACAGCAGCACCCCGGCCAGCGCGCGCGCAACGATCAGTTGCGACTTGCCGTTCTGCCTGGGGGCCGACAGCCCGACGAACTTAGACGCCCACTTGCCATTGGCGCGCTCACCCATTGCGGCCTCGAAGACCGTGTCCTGCCACTCATCAAGCGGCACACCCAGCGACGCCGCCAGGTCAGACACGTCCTCCCAGGAGTTAGCCCGACTGCTTGGCGCGACCCGAATCCTTGGCGGGGCGGGACCGTCGAGCAGCACGGCGCTTTGCGATCTCGTCGATGCCATCGCCGGCTGCCTCCTTCGGGCTCAGCTCGTCGATCTCTTTCAGGACGGCCTGCATTCGACCCGAGAGCGCGGCGAGATCACGGAGGGAATCGCACGCCTCAATGTTGCGCGCGAGCAGGTCACGAAGGTCGCTGAGTGTCGCAAGTCTGTCGCCCGATGTCGCCGACTCATGAAGCGACATCGGGCACCCAGTCCACGCGGTTGCCGCGGGCCAGGTTCTCCCCGAGGTGTGCGAGTCGGACGTTGGTCTTCAGGTCAGTTGCGCCGGGGAGCGACAGGGGAAGGATGTGGTCGACGGAAGCCGACTCGGGGTGGGGGTGCTTGAGCGTCATGTCAACCTCCTCGCCACATAGACCGCAGCGGTAGCCGTCGCGTTCAGCGATCTGCTTCAGGGTGTACGGCTCGCTCTCGACCTCGGCAAGGCGAGCGCGCCGCTTACGTCGAGCTCGCTCACCCTTGAGGAAGCTCCGCTCCCTGCGCTCGTCGTCGGTCAAGATCGGGCCGGGCTCAAGGAACGGGTGGCCGCCACTCGCGATCTGGGATCTGCGAGCACATGACTTGGAGCAGAAGCGCGTCCGCGCGCCGCGCGAGGTCTTCACTGAAGCGAACGTGGCGTCGCAGTGCTCGCACTGCCCGGCGATCGCGTCGACCCGACACGCGGTGCACCTCACCGTGTCAGCATCTACATCGGCGCGGCCAAGTTTCCAGCCCGTCGGCCCTCCGCATTGGGAGCACGGTATGCGCTTGCGGCGGGTCCAGCCCTCTGCGTTGCGACAGTGTGCGGTGCAGTAGGTGCGGTTCGGGTAGCTCGCGGGCATCGGCCCGTCGCAGTGCTTGCAGGTACGCTTGTCCATAGCCGACCTCCATGTCGGTCAGGCCCCGGATCACAGCGTTGGAGCGCTGCCGGGGCCGATCTGTTTGTGCGTGTGTGAGAGCCCTGTGGATTTGGGGCCTGTGTGAAAGTCATGGCTACCGGGGCAGTCGGGAGGCCGACGCCGATCGGCCGTGATCTGAACCCCCCTACCCCGACAATGTCAAGGGCTGGGCGTCACCAATCTCGGCGGATCGTCTCGCGGCGGGCGCGAGCAGCCAAGTTGCCGTTCTTGCCGCCTTCGGAGCGGTTGCAGGGGACGCATTCGGGTCCGGTCCAGCCGGTGCGGTCGTCGGTGTGCCCGAGGTCCCATGCGCTCGTGGCGGTGATGACGGTCGGGCATCGGCCGTCGTGCCTGGTGCAGCGGTCGCGGTCGCAGGCGCACTGGAAGGTGGCGCCGCGCTCGATCTGGCGTTGGTAGCCGGCCCGCTCGCGTTGGTGTCGTGAGTCGTAGCCGCGTTCGTTGGTGGACTTCATGTGAGTAGTCCCACTCTCCCCACGGTCAAGGGCCCGGCCCTAGTCTCGTCGGCATGGACCTTCGACTTCTGCCAGCCGCTATCGCTCTGCTCGCCGTGACCGCGTGTGGCGGGGGTGTGCCCCAATCCTATCAACTGAGGCTGGTCTCGGCCGCCTCGACCTGCATCTCGTACCCGCCGAGCACGAGCGCGTCGGTGTATTCGTGGTCGTGGTGGAGGCACCATTGCCAGCCGTCGGGGTCGGTGTCGCTGGTCCACCAGGTGCGTGCACGTTGGCAGCATCGGTCGCAACGGTCCATGCCGACCACCTCCGAACGTGCCAACGCGCCCCGACTCGGTGAGGAGTGGGGCGCGTTGGTCGAGGTCTTCGGTGGTGACAGAACACCACCTGAGCAAAGGATAGGCGAAATCGTGCAGGTTGTCTACTCGTCACCTTTCCTGCGTGCGGCGCGCGCGCTGACCTCGTCGAGGTCGAGGCGGATGTGTCTAGCGTCCCCGTGGTTGGTGAGGTCACCTTGCGCAACGAACTGTTGCACGCGGCGCGCCGTGACGCCGAGGACGACGGCGGCCATCGCCGTGTCGATCAGCGTCACCGACCACCACCGTCCCACTTGACGGAGTGTGGGCAGTTGAGCGCGTCAAGGTCGCCCTTGCCGACGATGTGCTCCACGTACTTTGACCCGTCGATGCGGAACCAAGGGTGTCCGTTGGGGCACTTGCCCACTCGCTCGATCCGCACCGTCGTTGTTTGTGCGGGTGGGAGGAATCCTCCTTCGTCAAATAAGGGGCTGGGGGTGAAGTTGGAGGCGCGGGTTACCGCTTTGGCGATCCTCTTCGGCAGGTCGCACACGCATCGTGGGCAGCACCCGACTGCCATGTGGCACCAGTCCTGGTGGTCACGTTCAAGCTCCGCCTGTATGGCGTACTCGATCCGCACGCGCCGGTCGTGGTCACTCATCCGGCCATCCTTTCGATGCGTTTGCCGATGTCAGCCCACTGGTAGGGCTGCCATGTGTGTGTCTGGTCGGTGCTGCATGTGAGGCGTTGGGGCAGCAGTCCGTCGTCTTCGTTGTCGGGGTCGCGCTCGGTGAGGCTGGCGACGACGGTCCCGTCGCAGCGTCGGAACGTTTCGGCCACGTCGTCGAGGATCACTTCGGGACAGGGGCCGACTTCGATCGACCGGGTGCGGGTGCCGTGGGCCACGGCCTGCAGTCGCCGCCCGTGCCGGGTCAGCTCTTCCTTGCACGCCTCGCGGTGCCCCGACGCGCTGTCGGGGTGCTGCTCGGCGAGTGCGAGCGCCCAGGTGTCGACGAACCGTGCCATGTCGTGCATGTCGGACCCGCGGACCTTGGTCGTGATGTCGCCGTTGTTGACTTCGTCGAGGATGAACTGGCACCAGTAAGCGAGGCCGTGGTGTGCGTCGTTGCGGCAGTCGATGGCGTGCACGTCGGTGGGTGGCCGGGCGGGGTCGCCGCCTCG
>DGBM01000068.1:727-10756 GCA_002384765.1 Demequinaceae bacterium UBA4004 | reverse complement strand
ACGAGTTCGGCCGGACCAAATCCGCTGCCCGCGTCGGTTGAGCGCGACAACGTCCACGCATCGACTGCCGGCGACGATAGCCGCACTTGCAAGCGCCAAGATCTCCCGAGCGCAGGCAAGTGAGCCCGTGGCATTACACACGGGTTTTGCTTGTGCATCGAATATCCAGAAGGCACGGATCGCGACGAATGAGTGCGCCCGCTGGTGCCGAAGCCCGCCAACCCAGCGCCTCGTGGCTGCCAGTGCTGGATCGTCAGCGGAGCGGCCACCGCCTCGCCGACCGGCGAAGTACGCTTCTGCCGAATCCCGAGACTGAGCTCAAGGGACCCTGAGTTCGACGAGCGGATCGCGCCTAGAAGCAACAAAGGCGGGAATGATGGCTGCGCCGCAACCAGCAATCAGCGACAACGTCGCGAGGCCCGCAGTGAATCTGAGCCCCGGCCAATACCCCGTGGTGACCTGCAGTGACACCGCTGACACGACGGTTCCCGCAATGACTCCGACGCCTGTCAACCACATCGTTTGTGCCACGACCAACCACACGACGAACCCTCGAGTAGCCCCGAGCGCACGACGCCGACCGTAGTCCCGGCGGCGGAACATCACGAGCGAGAACTGCACGATGCCGACGACCACCGATGTAGTAGCGAGCATCCCGAATATCATGGCTCGCCCCGTTGCGCCGAGCTGGTCGCGCACAGTCTCGCGGAGGGCAACCAATGATTCCGAGGTCTCGACCGTGACTTGCGATGGATCGTTGGCGACGACCAGCGGAGCGATTACGTCAGCAACAGGTCCCACGCGATCCGGACGGCTAACCACGACGATCATCTGATCGTAGAGCGCTCGGTCACCGTCAGGATCGGGAACCACCACGACGGGCTCAAGCGTCTGGAGAAGATCGCTCGAAGTCAGCTTGCCGACAACGGGATACGCGGCTCCTTCGGTCGTAGTGATCGAACCTGCAGCGTCTGGGAGACCTAGAACCTCAAGGGTCCCCTGGGAGGCGTAGGCACGTTGTCCGAGCACGAGGTTGTCTGCCTGGTCCACGGATCGCCCGGGGATGCCAAGTACCGATGCGTCAAGGGAGTACATGCTTCTGGTTGAGACGGCCCGGCCTCCGGGCACCAGCGTGTTGCTGGCGTCGACGGCAGCAGAGAAGGCGGCTACCCACGCCACGCCACCCACACTGCGAATCCGAGACACAGTTCTTGGGTCGAGTCCGCCGTCTGCTCGAACCAATATGGTTCGAGTGCCCGCTTCGTCGAGCGTTCCCAGAACCTCACGCTGTCCGGAGACGGCGCGTCCGGTCGTCAGCATCACAGCGATGACCATTGCTGCGACCATGGCGGCTGTGACGAACGACCACACGGCCTGGCCGCGAGCGGCGGCAAGCGACTCCTTGGCAATCAACAGGGCGGTCACAGCCTGACCTCCGTGTCGCATGCCTGTGTGATGGCCCCAGAATGGGTAACAATTACGACAGCTGCGCCGTCCGAAGCTCGGTCCGACAGGGCCTGCATGACGATACTTGCCGATTCGGGATCAAGGTTGCCCGTCGGCTCGTCGGCGAGGACGATTGCGGGTTCGCCGATGAGCGCCCTGCACAAAGCGATTCTTTGGGCTTGGCCGCCCGAAATCTGTCCAGGCTTGCGCGTCGGGTCGACATCAACTCCGAACTGGCCCATCAGCGCCAATGCTCTCGCGATCGAACGGGTTCGAGATTCGCCTCGGTATAGGGACGCTTCCGTGATGTTGTCAAGAACACTCCGCGTTGAGTCGAGCGCGGCGTCCTGAAACACAAATCCGAACGAGTGCGCTCTGATTCTGGCACGGCCGGCGTCACTCAGTCGCGCGGCATACTGCCCCTGAACGACCACTTCTCCTGAGTGAGGCCCCAACATCAGCCCCAAGAGATAGAGGAGCGTTGACTTGCCGCGACCCGAGGGGCCGGTGATCGCGGTGGTGGTACCGGAATGGAACTCTGCCGACCATTCGGTTAGCAGAGGTCGGCTCTCGTCGTACGCGAATGTGAGTGACTCAGCCCGTAGCGGGACCGCGCTAGTTCTACTCACTGATCGCCGGGATTCGAACACTCAACCCGTCACGTGCACCTTCGACGACGCTCATGCCCTGCGCCGATGCGATGACTTGCACGCTCAAGGGCGTGCCGCCGGCGTCAATCAGCTGAGTGGTGCCCGATGCGGTTGTGACTAGGGCCGCAGTCGGCACCACGCTCCCGACCACCCGCGGCACCGTGATGACCTGGGCGCTCAAGATAGTGCGCCCGGCGACCGGGATCTGATCGCAGGTCTGCCCGCACACCGAGCCCCCTCGCACTGCGGTTAGGGCGACCTTCACCACGCCGCTGTCCTGATTCACTTCGCGGGACCCCGCCCGCGCGTTCCACTGCGACCCGCCGGCTGAACTGAGCACGACTCGTGCGTTGCGAGGCATCATCGACGCCTGGCTGGCGGTCATCGAGATCGTGATCGACGGAGCCTCCGCGACGGACCTAAGTACGTCTTCACCGCCCGACAGGTTCGCGCCTCGCGTGATCACTGCCGAGTCGATCACGACGCGCGACGGCAAGGTGGGCACAAAGATCACGTCGCCTTGTCGCAGAACGCCGTCAGCCTCGACCCCGAGACGCTCCTGCCAGTCCTTGAGCGCCACCTCCGTCGCGTAGTCGACCGTGCCGGAGACGTCACCTGCGTACAGTCCTAAGGTCGCCAGCATGCGCTGTACTTGCGCCACGTCTTCTCCGCTGATTCCTTCCGAGATAGTCCGAAAGGAAGGGATGACTCCCTCTGCGACAGCGACAGGGCGAAGATCGACGGTGTAAAGGACAGACCCCGCGACCACCCGCTGTCCCGGCCGCACGTTCACCGAGGTGACGACCCCCTGGCTAGCGTTAGATCCTACGGTTCTCGCATCCCAGCGGGCTTCGGCGTTCAGACTCAGCCGAGAGCCGATCTCGCCCTGCGCCACATCGACAACGGTGAACGCGCTCGCGTCAGCCGGCTCGCCGAGTGGCGACAACACAGACCTGAGGGACCACCCGGCGATCACGGACACCACAATGATGCCGACAAGTCCGGCCACCCAGGCCACGAACCGTCCCTTCGTACGCGCGGCACCGGCCGGTGGCTCCCCCGAGTCAGGCATGGGGACATGATGCCAGCCAGCCGCCCTTGATGCGTCGCCCGCCACGCCGTGCTCTACGTGCTCGACCCCGAGACCACACCTCATCCCAAAGTCGGCCGGTCTGAGTCCGTAAGGGCGACGTCCATTCGACTCAAAAGATTTCCTTTACGAGTCGTCCGGAGAACCTCTAGGTTTTGTCTACCGATCCAACTTCGGATCGGTCACTACGGGGAGGAATCACATGTCCAAGTACAAGTTCCACGGAGCNNGAGCACCGTCATGATCGCCGCGCCCGCGTCGGCCGCTAGCGGGACGCTGAACTGCTCCGCCCCTCGCTGGGCGTTCCTTAAGATCGAAGCGGCGGGGAGCGGCCACAAGACGTGGCAGAACATCAACAACGCCACGCAGAACCAAACTACTACTTTCCCCGCTGGGCCCTCCGACAGTTTCAGTCCTTGGCAGAAGTCGAGCTGGGTTGCCACGAACAGCGGCGCCGGTTTCTACAATGGAACCCCAACCGGGCTGTGCTACTGACCCTGCTTTGAGAACAGGCTTCGACTTGCGCTTCTCTACTACCGTCCAGCTCACCGCGAGCCTCGCACTGTCCGTTATTGCCACGGTCGGCTGCTCTACCGATCGTGAAAACGAGAATGCGACGCGGAGCAACCCAGGCGACATGCCCGCGTCCACAGTCAACGACGCGATGCTGGCTTGCATGAAGTCCGCGGGCTGGGAAGGCAAAATGGAACGGGGCGGGGGCATGAACTTCGGTTCCATTCCATCGGAACAGATGTCGCAGTACGAGCGGCAGTCCGCCATCTGCACGGAAAAGACCGGCTGGGGAAACCTGGCTGTGCTCACCTCCGATCAGAGGCGAACCATGTTCGACCTCGAGGTAGAGGAATATCAGTGCCTCAAGGACCTGGGTCTGTCTCCAGCCGAACCGCCAACTGAACAGACCTACATGGACACGTTCGATTCAGGGGATCAGTACTACGCAATCAGGGACATCACCCTCACCGTCGAGCAGATGAACGAGTGTCCGCCGCCAACCTGGTTCATGAACTGGTAGCAACTTCATCGAGAGCCGCGTAGCACGGGCGGACTGCGGCTAAGCTCCACGATGCGATGTGCAGTGAGAGGGGCCACCACTCGGTGGCCTCTCTCGCCATGCTCTGTCTCCAGAACTCCTAGTGCTGACCAGAGACTTTGACTTCATATTCAGTCGATAATGAGCAGGTCTTCAGCGTGTCGCCCAACGCAAGGTGCGCCCACGTGCTTGACTCAGGGCCTGGATCAGGCGATTGAAGCGGCCGAGAAGGCACTGGACGAGTTCATCGCAGCGGGCGTCGAGCGCGGCCTTCTCCCGTACTGGGGGCAGCTCGTGCGAGACGTGTACTCGACGAACATCGCGCGCTTCGAGCCCGACGAGCTTGGTGACACGGCCAACTCGCTGGGGAGCCAGTGCTCGGAGAACCTCAAGGTGCGGGCCGTCAGGCGCTTCCGACACGAAGACTCCGAAGATCCCGAGGACCGCTGGGACGTACCTGGTTTGATCGTGGGCACCCCGCGAAACTCTCTCACCTTTAGCTTCAACGACGCTCGGGTGACAGTCATGAAGGTCGCCTACTCCGAGGGCCGCAACCCAGCGTGGGACCGGCTCGTCAACTGGGACTACAACAGTCAGGTGCGTCAGGACCTCGCCGCGGCTAACTCCCGTGCGCTCAACTACCGGACATACGCGAGCATCGACGTGCCCATGTTCGACTACGACAGCCTTCCTGGGAGTTCTTCGGCGCCGGTCGTCCGCTGACCCTGCTGCCGGCATCCGGCGCACATTTTCGTTCGTTGCGTTCCACCTCGGCCGCGGCGCGCGAGCAGGCCCTCGCCTACGGCGAGCTGTGCCTAGAACTGGTCGACCTCGTGTCCGCCTACGTCGACCTTCCTCCGGTGTTGCTTCCTGACCTGGAGTTGCCAGAGGAACTGAGCGACGACGCCATCGCCGAAGCTGCCGCGGTGACTCGCCAGGCCTGGGGCATCGACGCCGGGCCCGTGCCGTCGGTGGTTCAGGTGATAGAGGCGAACGGCGTGGTCGCGTTACGGCTACCGGAGGGCACCGACATGAAGGTCGATGCGTTCTCCACTTACACCGGTCAACGACCCCTTGTCTTCCTATCCCCGGTCAAGGACGACAAGGCCAGGAGCCGCTTCGATGCGGCGCACGAGCTTGGCCACCTGATCATCCACCCTGACACCGAGCCAGGGTCGAAGCTGGTGGAGAACCAGGCGCATGCCTTCGCCTCAGCCTTCCTGATGCCTGAAGACGAGATCATCGGTGACCTGCCGCGCAAGATCGACTGGCCGGTGTTTCACGAGTTGAAACGTCACTGGGGTGTAAGCCTGCGCGCGCTGGTGTACCGAGCGCACGCTCTGGGTCGCCTATCCGAGGCGTCGTACCGACGGGCCAACCAACAACTCTCGATGTGGGGCAACCCTGAGCCGGGTCCGCTCGGTCCGGCTGAGTCTCCGCAGTTGTTGGGGCTGATCCGAAAGGCTATGTCCGATAGCGGGTACGACTTCGAACAAATCCTCGTTGCGGGACGCGTAGCACCTGAGGTCGCCGAGGTGGTCGTCCGCGCTGCATCAGACAATCGGCCACGGCTTTCCATCACGAGCTAGGGAGGAAACGACTATCGACTATGGCCGGACTTCCGCAGATGATGAGCACACGAGCAGCGTGATCATGGCTTTGACCTGCGGAAACGCGCCAAGGGCCGCTCCGGGTCGTGTTACTACGACGGCAGGGGTGATGGGCGCGGTGAGCGCGTCAGTCGCTCGCGGCGGTGAAGTCGAAGAAGCGGGGTGGCTCGGGGAGCTTGAGCGCGGCCAGGATGGTCTTCTGCCCGGCGGTGGTGGCCGAGCGTTGCGCGACGTGTCCGTCGGCGGTGGCCAGGGTGATCAGGTGCATGCGGTCAAGTTCGTGGCGGACGTTGCGCCAGGTGTCGTCGGTGGCGTTCTCGACCACCCGCAACAGCAGTAGTGGTCAAAAGTCGCCTCTCGCGTGCGATGACCCGGCTCGCTGTCAGCCCCCACCTTTCCGAAGGGCATATGTCATGATGGACCACCAACAGACGGATCTTCTTAAGGGCCTTGACGCCATGCCGGTAGGCAGCGCACCCCTCGATGCACTCCTCATCGGCGGCAAGTCAGCCGAGCGCCGCCAACGACGCACCCTCATCGCAGGAGCAGCCGCCGTCAGCCTTCTGGTCATCGGAGGCGGAGCCGTCGCGACGCAAGCCATCACTGGTAGCGGCGGGCAGGGGGGTGGCGACTCGCTTGTAGCCGATGAGTCGGATGTGCAGAGACAAGAAGGCAACATCGAGGGACGAGCCGAGACGCCAACGGAGTGCCGCCCCGAGATTCGGTTAAACGGCACGACCTACTTTGCCGCTGGCTATACGGAGTTGCGGGGTACCCGCTTCGCTGCCGCGATAGCGGCGGATTGTGCTGACGTGGGACCAAGCCCAGGCTCGGAGTTCACCGAGGACTCTGAGCAGGTCGCCGTTTGGTCACTGCCCGGCTATTCCACTGGCGACGTCGTAGCCACGCGCTTTGATGCGGATTCCTTCATCATCTTCGTGTCGGACGCAACGCCAAGCCGTGAGGTCGGTCGCGTGGTCAGGGAACTCTCACCTTCAGAAGGGTGACCCCGAAGTAGTCATCATGGCTAGACGCCGTGCGAGGGCTCAGTCGGCGTGAGTTGTTCCAACCCCGGCGGTATCTGTTCAATCGCCCAGCGAGGCCGTCGTTTCACGCGGGGATTCGAATTATCAACACGGTCTTTCAGCGACCGCAAGTGGGGCTTCGCTTCAAGCCGACAAACCCGAGATGGCGCTGGACGTCAACTGTTGAACATTGGGATCTCGCGCGGACCTGCCGATGTGAGAGTGTTTCGTGAACGCGAGCCCGTCGCCTCGGTCAGCGAGGTTGTGGTCGCGCCAAAAGCCGGGATCCGGATTTCGGAGTCATTGCAGAAGGAGCAACCTAAAGTGCCTACCGCCGATGCCTTCTCTGAGGACGTCCCTGTCATTCAGAATATGACGAGCAGCGCCCAGCAGGAGTGGGTCAAGACGCTGCCCGCGCTGGTTGACGAGTTCGAGCAGCGCTGGGGCGTGACGACGGAGAGTCCCTTCCGGTCCGGCACGTCAGCGTGGGTTGCAAAAGGCACAACGAGCGAGGGCCGTCCTGTCGTTCTCAAGATCGCGTGGCCGCACCGGGAAGCAGATGGCGAAGCGCTCGCTCTGCAGTTCTGGGACGGAGAAGGTGCCATCCGGGTGCTCTCCTACGACCGAGAGAAGTACGCTTTGCTGCTCGAAGCGTGCGTGCCCGGGCAGTCACTTTCGGACGTGGGCCTTTCCTCGACGGAAGCGCTGACTGCGGCCGCAGAGTCGCTTGCGCGGCTGTGGTCAAAGGAGCCACCGGTCGACCTTGACCTCGAACCTCTGACTGTCGTGATGAAGGACTGGGCCGACGAATCGCGCTCCGCCGTCGAGCGCTTCGCGCCTCCAATCGACCTCGCCGTTGTGAACGACGGCTTGGGTCTTCTTGAATCACTGGCTGCAAGGCCATCGCGGACCGTAGTGCTTCACGGCGACTTCAACCCCAGCAACCTTCTGCGTGCCGAACGGCAGCCGTGGCTGGCCATCGACGCGAAGCCCATGGTGGGAGATGCAGGATTCGACGTAGAACCGCTCATCTCACAGATCGGTAACCCGTACGAAGGCGACGATGCCGAAAAGGTCCTCCTCGACAGGTACGAACTGGTCGCGCAGATCACCGGTGAGCACAGGGAACGCCTGCTGGCATGGGCATTCGCTCGCACCACCGTGTCGGCGTGCTGGAGTGTCGAAGACGGGCTCGATGCCAAGCCCACCGTGGAACGAGCCGCGCTCCTCGCGCGATTGGCTAGCAGATAGAAGCGTTGCCAACGTCCGGATCTGCCGCGATGAGTGCGCTTTGTGTTTCATTGCTGTCCGGCGATGGAATACCTGTAATCCCTGTGGACAGACGACATTCGGGTGTCAGTGGTGACACCACATGTCGTGACCACTGTCAGTTACATGTCGGCCAACAAGGGCTGAGACGCGACATGAAGGTGAAAGGGGTCATCTGAATGTCCCCAGATGAGTCACCCCAAACGTCGTCTGTGTGTCACTGAGATGTCACTGTGCGTCATCTCGGTGTCACCGCACCTCGGTGCATCTCAGTGTCACCGCGGTCACCGCGCCGCGTTGTGCAGTGATGATGGTGGGCCGCCTGGTCTCGGGTGATCGCCAACATCCTGGGCGCCCTGCCCACGTCGGCCCGGCTCCTGTGCCGCCGGCGTCACGATGGCGGGTCATCCCGGGTCGGCGGTTGACTCATCGACCCGACTTCTCGTTATCATCGATGGATGCCGATGAGTCAGGTAGAGGCGCCACCGATGGCCGAGGTTGTCGAGTCCGTGGATGCAGCCTCGGCCCTCAGCATCGCCGCGTGCCTGTTCCACGGCTTCTCCGACCAGAACCGGCTCGCCATTGTGCGTCACCTCTCGCTGGGCGAGCACCGCGTCGTGGAACTGACGCAGCACCTGGGTCTCGCGCAGTCCACAGTCTCCACCCACTTGGCCTGCCTCAAGGACTGCGGCCTGGTCTCGTCCCGACCGCAGGGCCGTGCGTCGATGTGGTCGCTGAACCACGCCGACATCGTGATGGATCTCCTTGCCGTCGCCGAGCGACTTCTGGCAGCGACCGGCGACGCCGTCACGCTGTGCGCCAACTACGGCATCGCCACCCTCCCTGCCGACCCCGATGCCAAGCAGGACGATCGATGAGTGCACGCACCCACGCCGACGCCGTCCTTGATCCGACAACGAAGGCACGACTCCAGCGACGTGCCCAGGTCCTGGCCGGAGCCTCGGTCACCTACAACGTGATCGAGGCCGTCATCGCGATCACCGCGGGCCTCGCCGCGGGGTCGGTCGCGCTGGTCGGTTTCGGCCTCGACTCCGTCGTGGAGGTCTCCAGCGGCCTCATCATCTTGTGGCAGTTCCGCCACCGACTGCCTGAGAGCCGCGAACGTCAAGCGCTGCGCCTGATGGCGCTCTCGTTCTTCGCCCTCGCCGCCTACGTCGTCCTCGAGTCCGTCCGCGCCCTGTTCGGCGCCCATGACCCCGACGACTCACCCGTCGGAATCGGCCTCGCCGTCGCCTCCCTGATCATCATGCCGTTCCTGTCGTGGGCCCAACGCCGCACCGGCAAGGCGCTCGGCTCCAACGCCGTGGTGGCGGACTCCACCCAGACCCTGCTGTGCACCTACCTGTCCGCAGTGCTGCTCGCCGGACTGGTCCTCAACGCCACCCTCGGCTGGTCGTGGGCCGATCCCATCGCCGGGCTCGTCATCGCCGCCGTCGCCGTCAGGGAGGGCCGCGAAGCCTGGCGGGGGGAGGACTGCAGTTGCGGCCCCGTCGTGACCGGCTCAGCCGACGCCTCGGGCGAGGATGCGTGCGGCTGCGACGACGGCGGCTAATCGCATGGAAGCTAACTAACCAGACAGTTGATAACTGTCGAACGGCCCTCTACGGTGTCTCACACCGACGCACTTCTTGGGAGGACGGCCGATGACGGGACACGAGGTAGGCGTGAGGCTCACCGTCGACGGGACCGAGCGACAGCTGAACCTCGATCCACGCATCAGCGTGCTGGACGCACTGCGCGACGAGCTCGGCGTGATGTCGGTGAAGAAGGGCTGCGACCACGGCCAGTGCGGCGCCTGCACGGTGATCGTCGACGGCCGCCGCATCCTGTCGTGCCTTGCGCTGGCGGCGTCGTACGACGGTGCGCA
>DGBM01000068.1:0-631 GCA_002384765.1 Demequinaceae bacterium UBA4004 | reverse complement strand
GGCGCGGCATGAAGCCCTTCGCCTACGAGCGCCCGAGGACGGTCGAGGAGGCGGTGAGCCTGGTTGCGGGCGGCGGCACCTTCCTCGCCGGCGGCACCAACCTCGTCGACCACCTGCGCCTCGGCGTGCGGGAGGCCGACCGCCTCGTCGACATCACCCGGCTGCCGCTCGACGAGATCGGCGAGCGAGCCGACGGCGGCCTCGTGATCGGCTCGGGCGTGCGCAACAGCGACCTCGCCGCCCACCCGCTGGTCCGCACCCGTTTCCCGTTCATCACCCAGGCGCTCGTCGCCGGTGCGTCGGGTCAGTTGCGCAACATGGCCACCACCGGCGGCAACCTGCTCCAGCGCACCCGCTGTGTCTACTTCCAGGACCCCACCACCCCCTGCAACAAGCGCGAGCCGGGGTCCGGTTGCTCCGCGGTGGACGGCTTCGGCCGCTACAACGCGATCCTCGGCATCTCCGCGGCGTGCGTCGCCACCCACCCCTCCGATCTGTGTGTCCCTCTCGCCGCGCTCGACGCCGAGGTGGTGGTGCTCGGCCCGTCCGGCGAGCGCCGGATCGGTTTCGGCGACTTCCACCGGCTGCCCGGTGAGCACCCCGACGTCGACACCACCCTCGAGCCGGGCGA
>DGBM01000095.1:3067-7254 GCA_002384765.1 Demequinaceae bacterium UBA4004 | reverse complement strand
CGCACGGCCTTTGCCAAGCGCCGCTGCATCGTTCCCGCGAGCGGATACTACGAGTGGCAGACCGACGCGTCGGGCAAGCGGCCGTTCTACATCCACCCCGCCGATGGCGCGCCGCTGGCATTCGCGGGCCTGGTGGAGGCCTGGCGAGCTTCGGGTGACGACGAATGGCTCATCACGTGCGCGATCGTCACCACGGCGGCACGTGGACAGATGCGTACGATCCACGACCGCCAACCCGTGATGATGCGGGACGATGCCTGGCGCACCTGGCTGGACCCGGCGTCGGCGAAGGAGGACCTGCTGGACGCGGCACTCGCCGACGCCCCCGACCTCGCCTGGCATGAGGTCGACAAGGCGGTGGGCAACGTGCGCAACAACTCGCCGGATCTGGTAGAGCCCACCCGCTCGTGAATTACTGGAACCGCACCGAGATGAAGAGCGCCACACCCAAGACCAGCAGGCCAACAACGTAGGCGAGGTCCGCAAATCCCTCGCGCCCCGCCGGCTGGAGCCACTGAATCGTGAAGAGCATCGCCACGTACGGCACGGCGAAACACGCCATGGCCAGCGGCAACGCCGTCCGTGCTCGCCTCGTGCCGTCCGGTGTGGACGATCGCAACTCGTGAACTGTCATGACGTCTCGAACTTCCACGGCGTCTCACCCATTTCCACGCGCTACGCCAGCCGCAGGCGAACGTCCCCAGCGTGCACGGCCATGTCATCCCCGCCAGCAGTCCGCACCACGAGCGCACCATCGGCGCCGAGCCTCACGGCCGTCCCCGACAGCGGCGACTGACCCGGGCTCTCGACCACCACCTGCTGGCCCAGCGTGAATGTCACCGCGGCCACATCGGCCACCAAGGCGTCGGGATCATGCTCCGCCTCGATCATGAGCGTCGCCAAGCGATGAGCGAGCCCGTCCAGCAGTTCGCGACGATCCAGGTGGCGCCCTCCCACCATCGCAAGGGAGGCCGCGTGCGGCACCGGCAACTCCTGCGAGGTCTGCGACACGTTGATGCCGATGCCGGCGACAACCGCGTCGTCTTGGCGCTCGCACAGAACGCCAGCGACCTTGCGAAGTGGCCCCCAACCAGGGACGTCGGCGCCGTCAACGGAGACCACCACGTCGTTGGGCCACTTGAGCATGGCGTGCAGGCCATCCGCCCGCAGCGTGCGCACACAGGCGAGGCCGACGGCCAACGGCACGAGCCCCCACCGTTCCGCACCCGGGTGTGGCCTCACCACGAAGCTGACGGTGAGGGCGGCGCCGCGAGGCGTGTCCCACCCGCGACCGGCGCGCCCCCGGCCCGACGTTTGATGATCGGCGACGAGCGCGCTCATG
Source organism: Demequinaceae bacterium UBA4004 (assembly GCA_002384765.1). The sequence goes on along the minus strand of DGBM01000095.1, from coordinate 5,912 downwards.
TGTGGCCACGCCTGCGGGTCCGCCGCGAGCGCCTCGAGCAGTTCCGAATTGGTCGAGGGCGACGCCGCCGTCACGGCCAGGGCCGTCAGCGCTCCACTGCCGCCCACCAGCGCGGCAAGGTTGCCCGCCGTGAGCGGCGCACGCACACCGTCTTCAGTCACGCTGCCCAGGCTAGTGCGCGCGGGCCAGGCGCATCACAGCACAGCGGTCAACGATGGCGAGGCCGCGGCGAACACGGCCTCCCGCGCGTCGTGCGCCGTTCTCGCGGTGCGCGCCACGTGCGCGAGCCGTTGGCACTGCGCGAACGTGTGCAGCGACAACGACAGTCGCACCATGGGCACTTTGGACGGGGCCATCGACAGGCTCGACACGCCCAGCCCGGCGAGCACGAGCGCCAACAGCGGGTCGCCACCCGCCTCGCCGCACACGCCCATCGGCTTGCCCGTCACCGCACCGCCATGGCACGCGGCCGCCACCACGTCGAGCAAAGCGGGCTGCCACGGGTCAAGCAGGTCGGACAGTTCGCCCTGCATGCGGTCCGCCGCCATCGTGTACTGCGCAAGGTCATTCGTGCCGAGGGAGCCGAAGTCGACCTCCTCAAGCACGTGCTCGGACCGGAGCGCGGCACCGGGCACCTCGATCATGACGCCCACCGACTTGAGCCCGTTCTCTCGCACGCGCCTGGCGAACCAGGCGGCCTCCTCCACGAGCGCCACCATGGGAGCCATGACGCGCACATCCGCGCCCGTCTCGCCCGCCGCGACCGCCAGGGCCTCGAGTTGCGCGTCAAGAAGGTCGGGCCGCTCGGCGGAGAGTCTCAGACCCCGTCGCCCGAGGGCGGGGTTCTCCTCCGCGCCCAGGTCCGCGAACGCGAGTGGCTTGTCCGCCCCTGCGTCGAGCGTGCGGACCACCACTCGCCGGTCTCCAAATGCCTCGAACACCTTCCGGTAGATCTCCGCCTGCTCCTCGACCGTGGGCGCGGTGGACGCGCTCAGGAATACGAACTCGGTGCGGAACAGGCCGACCCCTTCAACGTCGGCCTTGCCCGCGGCGACGGCATCCTCGACGCCGCCGATGTTGGCCAGCAGCGCCACTCGCTTGCCGTCCTTGGTCATGCCCGGGCCGTGACTCTCCGCCAAGGCGGCTTCGCGCCGTGTGGACCTCTGCCTGAGCCTCTCGACGAGTTCGCCACTGGGATTGATGTGGACCTGTCCGCTGTCTCCGTCCACCAGCACCGGAGTGCCGTCCGGAATGTCGGTCGCGCCCGCCACCTTCACGGCCGCAGGAATCGCCATCTGCGCGGCGAGGATTGCCGTGTGGCTGGTGCGGCCGCCCTGCTCGGTGACGATGCCGACCACCTTGGAGCGGTCCAGAGTGGCCGTCTCCGCCGGCGCCAAGTCCATTGCCACCAAGACGCACTCACCGGTCAGCGGCGGCACTCCGGGAGCCGGCTCCCCCAGGACCGCGGCGATCGCGCGGTCGCCGACGTCACGCAGGTCCGTGGCGCGTTCCGCAAAGTATCCGCCGAGTGCCACGAACTGGTCGATGTAGTCCTGGGTGGCGGCGTCGATCGCATGCGCCGGGCCCTTGCCCGCCTTCGCCTGCGCAATGGCGCCATCGATCAGGCCGGGGTCCCGCGCGAGCATCGCCGTCGCACCGAGGATCTCGGCGGCATTGTCACTTGCCGATGCCGCGCGCCTTTCAATCTCGGTCGCCACCTCGGCGAGGGCGGCGCGAATGCGCCTCTCCGCCTCCTCTGCTGACAGCACGGCCTCATCGGATGGCGGCCGCACGGCGGCACCCACTTGCACCACCGGAGCGAACGCTGCTCCCGAGCTGACGGGGATTCCTTGGACGACGTTGTCCATGGCGCCCCTACTGTTCGGCGTCGAGGTCGCGCTCGACCAGCGCCACCAGATCGTCAAGCACCGCGTCGGCGTTGTCGGCGTCGCAACCGAGTTCCACGGTTTCGCCATGCTTAGCCCCGAGCGCCATGATGGTGAGCATCGAGTTGGCGGGGGCGGGCGTGCCGCCCGGCTTGCAAATCGTCACCGCGACGCCGGAGTCGTTGACGGCTTGAACGAACAGCGCGGCGGGGCGCGCGTGCAGGCCGACGGAGGAGCCAACTTTCACGGAACGGGTAGGCATCGCATTCTTCCTTTATTGGTCGGAGCCATGTGGCCTGGATGTGAGGTCAAGATGTCGCCAGGTTGAGGTCAAGAGGCATCTGTAACGACACACTCACCGTAGCAAGAGACAGGTCCCCCGGTGAAGGGACCGTGCTGCCCGGCAGGGCAACCGCCGCGGCGCCCCACCGCACTCCCGTCGACAGCGCATCCTCCAGGGACGAACCTCTCTCGATCGCCGCGAGCACGCCCGCAAGCAGGCAGTCGCCAGCCCCCACGGTTGACTGCGGATGGCTCACGACGGCCGATGCATGAACCGCGTTCGTGGCGTCGACGGCCAGCGCGCCGTGCTCGCCAAGACTGACGACCACCGCACCGATGCCGCCTGCGACCAGGCGGCGCGCGGCCTCGAGCACGTCGTGGAGGGTGGGCAACGGCGTCCCCACCAACTCCTCCAGCTCTTCGTGATTGGGCTTGATCAGGTCAGGGCGGGCGGCCACCGCCTTGCGCAACGCTGTACCCGACGTGTCGATCGCGACGTGGACTCCGCGAGCGCGCGCCCTGTCGATCAGGCCGACGTAAAGATCCCCCTCAATGCCGGGAGGCAAACTACCGCAACCGACCACCCACGTGGCATCGGCAATGTGGCGGTCCACGGCATCGAGCATGGCTGCAGCGTCGGCGGCGGTGGACGCCCTGCCGGGCTCGTTGATCTTGGT
>DGBM01000095.1:0-3060 GCA_002384765.1 Demequinaceae bacterium UBA4004 | reverse complement strand
GAGACATTGACCCCCTTGCCGCCGGCATCGATGTGGAGCCCTCTCGCCCGGTGCACCTCTCCGACCAGCAACTCGTCAACGGTGATGGTGCGATCAAGACTGGGATTGGGCGTAAGCGTGACAATCACGCGCGCACCACCTCCACTCCTGCAGCGTCGAACTCCTCCGTGGTCTCGTCATCCAGGCCCGAGTCCGTCACCAACATGGCCACCTCCGAGGTGTCGGCAAAGCGATGCATGTGCACTTGGCCGGCCTTGGTGGAGTCCGATACGACGATGACGCGGCGGGCTGCGGTCACCATGGCACGTTTGGCGGCGGACTCGGCCTGATCCGGCGTGGTGAAGCCGCGCTCCACCGAGAATCCGTTGGTGCCGACGAACGCCACGTCGACTGCCATGTCGTGCAACGCGTCGGTGGTCCACTGGCCCACGGCGGCGCCCGTGCGATTGCGGACCCGACCGCCCAGCATCATGAATTCGATACCCGCCCGGTCGGAAAGCCGGGCAGCAATAGCTATCGAATTGGTCACGACGGTGAATCGCTTGTCGCGTGGCAACAACGCGGCGATCGCGACCGTCGTGGTGCCGGAGTCGAGCAGAATGGAGCCGCCCTCTGGAATCTCCGCGACGGCACGTTCCGCGATCCGCTTCTTCTGCTCGGACTGCTGAGACTCACGGACGGCCAGAGTCGGTTCGAGCGTGAGCCTCTCCACGGGCAGGGCGCCGCCGTGAACGCGTCGCACCACCCCAAGGCGCTCGAGGGCGGTCAGGTCGCGACGCACCGTCTCAACTGTTACCTCCAGCTCCTCGGCCAGCGCTCCCACCTCGACCCGTCCTTGGGCGCGTGCGCGCTCCAGGATGGCCTCGTGTCGTTCAGCGGCGTACACCCGTGGTCCCGTCCGTTCCGTCAGCGCCAGGCTACGGCTCGACCGTGACCTTGATGGCGGCTCCGCGCTTCACAATATCGAAAGCGTCCAGCACGTTCTCCAGCGCAATGTGCTCTGTGATGAGGTCCTTTACCGGGACCTTTCCAGACGCAATCATCTCAAGGGCGGCCTTGTTGTGGTGGGGCGCCGAGCCGTTCGCACCAAAGATGCGCAACTGACGGTAGTGCACCAGGTTCGAGTCGCACGTGATCGTCGGATTGGTCTTGGGCAGCCCGCCGAAGAACGAAATCTTGCCGTTGCGCGCGGCCATGGAGATGGCCTGCTCTTGGGCGATGTTCGCTGCTGTCGCCGTGATGATCGCGTCCGCGCCGCGGCCATTGGTCAGCTCCTTGACGCGCTCGACCACGTCGACCGCTACGCCGTCAATGATCTCCGCGCCGTTGATGACCTCGTCGGGATGAACGGCATCGGCCGTCATCTTGAGGCGCTCGTCGTTGACGTCGACCAGAAAGATGCGTCCAGCACCGTTGGCGCGCGCCAGCCGGATGTGCATGGCGCCGATCGGTCCGGCACCGAACACCACGACGGTGTCGCCCCCTTCAATGCCGAGGATGCGCTGCGCGTTGATGGCGCATGCGAGGGGCTCGGCGGCCGAGGCCTCGTCATAGCCCACGCCCGCAGGGATGCGGTTGAGCCCGTCAACCTTGAGCACCGCGCGCGGCACAATCATGTACTCGGCGAAGCCGCCATCGTACTGATAGCCCATCGAGGTCTGGTTCTGGCAGACCTCCATCCAGCCGCGGGAGCACTCATAGCACTCTCCACACGGGACGGCGGCGATGACCTGAACGCGCGCACCGATTTCCCAGCCGTCGACTCCGTCGCCAATCGCGACAATCTCGCCAGCGATCTCGTGGCCGATGATGCGCGGCGGGGAGAGGTTCTGGTGGCCGTTGTAGAAGATCTTGACGTCGGTGCCGCACGTGGAGCAATTGCGCACCCGCAGCTTGATCTCGCCGGGGCCGACTTCGGGTTCCGGCACATCCTCGACGCGCAGATCCTCCGGGGCGTAGAACATCAGGGCTTTCACGACTGGTCTTTCCTTCCTTTGGCGGGGGTTTTATGCCTGGGGAGACAAGAGCGCCACCACGTCGTCGACAGACGACGCCTCACGCAATGCGGCGGCCGACTCGGGATCCATGAGAACGGTGGCCAGGGACTGCAGAATGTCGACGTGCTCCTCGGAGCGGGACGCAATCGCGATGCAGACCTGCACCTGGTTGCCGTCCCAATCGATCCCATCAGGAAACTGAAGGTAGGCGATTGCCGCGCGCTCGATGGAAACGCGGCTTTCGTTCGTGCCGTGGGGAATCGCCACGCCTTCGCCGATGTACGTCGAGACGGACTTCTCCCGCTCGAACAGCGCATCGGCGTACGCGGACGATGCTGCGCCGATTTCGACGAGCACCGCCCCACACTGCCGCAGCGCGTCCGCCTTGTCCCTGGCAACGAGGCCAAGGCGGACGGCGCTGGGCTCGAGGATCGCCCGAGGGTCAGGACTCAAGGTCTTGACCGTTGATGATGGCGTTCTCGACCTTCGCAAATGCCGGGTCGCCCATGAAGACAGCGAACGGCACCACCACCGCGTTGGGCGCGGTGGCCTGGGCCCGAGAGGCCAAGCTCTGGTGGCACAACACCACGGACGCGTCGGCAGGAATCTCGTCGACGGACGTGTGGAGCACCTCCACATCGTGCTTCTTCAGTTTGGAACGCAAGGTGCTGGCAACCATCACCGAACTCCCCATACCCGCGTCGCATGCCACGACCACACGCTTCACATCTGATCCATTGACTGATGGCATCTCGGACTCTCCTCTTCTACCGGTGTAATGCCGGGTTAGGCGACAACGCCGTCGCGCTCGGCGGCGACGTCCTCCTCGGTGAGTTCCTTCTTCTCACCGCAGCCGAAGCCCAACAGGAATGCGCCGACGATGAACGCGACTGCAGCTGCGAGGGTGACCTGGAGAATCATGCCGATGTAGCCGCCGGGAGGCGTGAACGTGAAGTACGCGAAGATGCTTCCGGGCGATGGCGGCGCCACCAGTCCGTTGCCCATCACGACGCCGGTGAGCACACCGGTCATACCGCCGGCGATGGCCGCGAGGATCATCTTG
>DGBM01000192.1:15181-22645 GCA_002384765.1 Demequinaceae bacterium UBA4004 | reverse complement strand
GCCAGCTCGGTCTTGCCCACGCCCGTGGGCCCCAGGAACAGGAAGGAGCCGATGGGGCGGTGTGCATCGGCCAGGCCGGCGCGGGCGCGACGGATCGCGTCCGATACGGAGGCGATAGCGCGGTCTTGGCCGACCACTCGCCTGTGGAGGCGCTGTTCGAGGGCCTCCAGCTTCGCCGACTCCTCGGTGAGGAGCTTCTCCACGGGGACGCCCGTCCATCGTGCGACCACCGCGGCGATGTCTTCGCCGGTGACCTCCTCGCGCAGCATTCTCTGCTCAGGGGCGATCGCGTCCAGCTCGGCGCGTGCATCCGCCATCTGCTTCTCCGCGGCAGGGATCTCGCCGTAGCGGATGCGCCCGGCCTTCTCCAACTCGCCGAGGCGCTCGGCGCGTTCGAGTTCGCCGCGGAGCGACTCCAGCCGTTCGGTGGCCCCTGAGACCCGCACAATGAGGTCCTTCTCCCGAGCCCACCGCATGTTCAGCTCTTCCGACTCGGTCTTGAGTCGGGCGATGTCGGCGTCGATCTCGTCGCGGCGTACCTTGGCGTGTTCGGACTTGTCCTTGGCTACCTGCGTCCGTTCGATCTCAAGTTGCATGATGCGGCGCCGTGCCCGGTCCAAGTCGATGGGCATCGAGTCGAGCTGCATTCTGAGCGCGCTGGTGGCCTCGTCGATGAGGTCCACGGCCTTGTCCGGCAGGAAGCGGTCGGGGATGTAGCGGTCGGACAGGGTTGCGGCGGCCACGATCGCCTCGTCGGTGATCTTGACGCCGTGGTGGACCTCGTACTTCTCCTGAAGCCCACGCAGGATCGCCACCGTGTCGTCCAGGCTGGGCTCGCCCACGTAGACGGGCTGGAAACGGCGCTCGAGGGCCGAGTCCTTCTCGATGTGCTCCCGGTACTCGCCCAGTGTGGTGGCGCCGATCATGCGCAGCTTCCCGCGAGCGAGCATCGGCTTCAAGATGTTGCCCGCGTCCACCGAGCCGTCGGCCTTGCCCGCGCCGACGATGGTGTGCAGTTCGTCGACGAAGAGAACGATGCCGCCCTCGGCATCCTCCACCTCCTTGAGGATGGCCTTGAGGCGCTCCTCGAACTGGCCTCGATATGCCGCGCCAGCCACGACCGAACTCATGGCGATCTCGACCACCCTGCGATCCTTGAGCGACGAGGGCACGTCGCCCGCGACGATGCGCTGGGCGAGGCCTTCGACGATGGCGGTCTTGCCGACGCCCGGCTCACCGATCAGGACGGCGTTGTTCTTGGTGCGCCGCGTCAACACCTGCATGACGCGGCGGATCTCCTCGTCGCGGCCGATGACGGGGTCGAGCGCGCCGACTTCCGCGAGCGCGGTGAAGTCTTGACCGAACTGCTCGAGCGCGCTGGGCTGTTGCTCCTGGGAGGGGGCTTGGGGCGCGGTGGTCATGGTGAAACTCCTTGCTGTTCTCGGCACCGCCAAACCTGAGCGATGTTGACTCAAGTTTACATAAGCCAACTCCTTTCCCGCAAGTGCTGGGGTTCATCATCACGGGGGCGCCGAGATTGGCTTTTGTCGATGCCCATCCGGTACTCTTGTTTCTCGCGCCCGCTGACGGTGGTGCGCAGCTAGGGCCCCGTTGTGTAGCGGCCTAGCACGCCGCCCTCTCAAGGCGGTAGCGCGGGTTCGAATCCCGTCGGGGCTACGATCTTCCTCCGCCATTGGCGGGGGTTTTCGTGTTTCCCGGGGCTGTGGGATGTACCCGGCGCGGCCTTGGAGGGTCGATAGTGGTCGTGAGGCAGCAATGAGCCCCACTACGGAGTTGACGTCATGCTCAAGGAACAGTTCGCTTCGGCGCTCGTTGCCGCGCGCACTGGCGCACCGTGGGCATGGGAGGCGATCTACCGCGACCTCGCCGGCGTCGTCGGGGGCTACCTTCGCGGTCACGGGGCACCGGATGTCGAGGACCTCGTGTCCGAGACCTTTCTGAGCGTGGCCAAGGACATCCATGGCTTCAGCGGGGATGAGGACGCGTTCCGCTCCTGGGTCTTCACCATTGCTCATCGCAGGTTGCACGATGCGTGGCGAGTCCGTGGGCGGCGCGTTCCGGTGGCGGACGGGGAAGATTCCCAGGCGCGAGCCGAGCAACGGTGGCAAGGCAATGTGGAAGACGAGGCGATGGCCTCGATGTCGACCGAAGAAGTGGAAGCCCTCATCGGACACCTGACCGCACCCCAACGTGACGTGATACTTCTCCGGGTCGTCGGCGATCTCTCGGTCGCACAGACCGCGCAGGTTCTCGGCACGTCCGAGGGGGCGGTCAGGGCTCTACAGAACCGGGCTTTGCGAGATCTTCGAAAGGTTGTTGGTGATGACGCGTAACGAAAACGGTCCGCTCAGCGATGACAGGGGTGAGATGAATCACCACACACCCTTTGCGCAGCGCGACGCGGATGCCGCAGTCGGCGGTCGAGTCCCGGCGAACCCGGAACTCGTCGCAGTTCAGCGTGCGCTGACACACATGAAAGAGGCGCTGGTTATGCAACCCACCCCTGAAGCCGTTTCCACCCACGCCGCGCAGTTCGCCGCCGCAGTGCACCCGCCCACCTCGGCCCCCGAGGCGCGTCACGCGTCCCCGTGGCGCCGCCGGGTATCCGCAGCGGTCGCCCTTGCCGTCGTATCGGGCTTCGGGGTCGCGGGAGCCGCAGCCGCAGACGAGGCCGCTCCGGGGGATGCGTTGTATGGCATCGACCGAGCACTCGAAACCGTGGGGATTCTCAACGGCGGCACGGGCGAGCGACTCGAAGAAGCTAAGAAATTGCTCGACAACGGTGACGTAGATGCGGCACTTCAGCTCGTCAGCGACGCGATCGAGAGCGACGGCAACAACGAGGCCGCAACAGGTTTGCGGAACGCCGCCCTCGCGGTGGCTTCGCAGTCCTCGGGTGACGATGTCCGTTCGCGGGTGTCGGCGATGCTTGAGTGGATGGCTGGCGAGGACTCCAAGGCCGCCGAATTTGGCGCGGCCGTAAGCGAACGCGCCCGACAGCTTTCGGGCAATGACGCCCCCAACGACGACGCGGCCGGCAACGCCAACGACCACGCTGCTGGCAACGCTGGCGATGACGCCGCCGACAATGCCAATGATGACGCCCAGGGTCAGCCTGATGTTGCTGGCGAGAACCGGGCCCCCGCGGCGGATGAGGCTCCCGGCGTGGAGGTTGGCAAGCCCTAGTTGACGTCCTCCCATGTGGCGAGTTGCGACTGCCACCGCCCGACCAAGTCGGGCGGTGGCACGCCGCATGCGGGGTCTTCGGCTTCAATCCTGGGCCGGCGAGCGGCGATGAAGCGATAGACCGCGTCGCGCCAAGCCACCGGCACCACTCGCAGGGCCGTGGCTGCTCGCCACGGCCACGGCAGACCGGCGGCCACCGCTACCACCGCATCCGACTGCACATGCCCTGTGCCGTCCCACACCAGCAGCGTGGATTCGGTGATGTGGGGCGCAAGTCCAGCGCGGTCCACGACGGCCTTGCCCACCTGTCCGGCCGAACCCGCGATCAGGAATCGGCCCTCTGCATCGTGCCTGATGAGCCAGGCCACAAAGCCGTTGCACAGGCCGCATTCGCCGTCGAAGACGACGATGGAGCGCGCGTTTGCCATGGCGACACAGTACGACGGCCGCGCGGCGACGCCAGACGGCCACCAGGCGCTCGGCGCCGATCTTCGGGTGGGCCTACACGCGCGAGGCGAGGAGTCGACCCCACTCGCGCGCGCGATCGAGTTCGCCCGGTCGGAGCATGCTGCCCTCAGCCTTCACGTTCTTCTCGTTGATGATGTAGAACCCCTGGGAACGGTCGGCGATGCTGTAGCCGCGCTCCACCAGGATCTTCTCGATCTTGCTGGCGCCACCATGGCCAAGCGGGCCGCGCACGCGCGTGTCGAAGGCGGCCGCGAAGCCAGACGCCGCGGGGAGGCCCTCGAGCCATGCCCTCAACGGCGGCTGGGAGAGGTCGGGAACGATGTCGCCGGGAGCCAAGGGCCGTTCCGCCACGGACTTCTTGGTCGTTGCGCTCGGCAGGCTGAACGCGTGAACCGGGGCCCCCACCACGAGCAGGAGGGCGGCAGCGGCCTCGGCCGCCTCGATTTCTCCCGTGTGGTGCACCAGCGTGCCTTCGCCGATGCCTTCGCCAATGGCGTGTGCAATTGCGGCGGTGTTGCCCCACAGTGATTCATAGACGACGAGTGCGCTCATACCCCCATTCCATCCCGTGGCGTCCGCCCGCGCAAGGGACCAAGGACTTCAGGCGACCTGAGTGCGCCGCAACACCTCGGTGAGCTGTTGCGCGGCGTCGACCACTGACCGGGCGTGGGCCGCCGCGGGGTGCAGCGTGAGCCGCTCAATCGGCCCGGAGATCGAGACTGCGGCGATGACGGTGCCTGCCGTGCCCCAGACGGGCGCCGACACGGAACTCACGCCGGGCTCACGCTCGCCGGCGCTTTCCGCGTAACCCTGTTCGCGCACCAACGCCAGGTCCGTCGCCGTGAAGCGCGATCCTTCGAGGCCCGCGTGCATGTGCTGAGGATCTGCCCACGCCAACAGCACCTGAGCGGCCGAGCCAGCGTGCATGGTCATGGCCGTCCCGACGGGAATGGAGTCGCGCAGCCCGACGGGGCGGTCGGCGGCGGCGATGCAGATGCGCTGACTTCCGTACAGACGGTACAGCTGTGACGATTCGCCGGTGCGGTCGCGAAGCACCGTGAGCACGGGCTGTGCGGCCGAGACGAGGCGGTCCTCGCCCACGGTGGCGGCGAGTTGGCTGAAGCGCGCACCGAGAATGAACGCCCCCGAGGTGTTGCGGCCCACGAGGTGGTGGTGTTCCAATGCAAGGGCGATACGGTGCACGGTGGGCCGAGCGAGGTGCGTGGTCTCGACCAACTTGGCGAGCGTCGCGGGGCCGTGTTCGAGGGCGCCAAGGATGGCTGCCGCCTTGTCAACGACGCCAACGCCGCTATGATTGTCCATAGAGCGATACTAGCGTCTCAGATAGTGAGATGTCGAGCAGTGAGAAGTGAGAGACCGGAGGGCAACGAATGCCCGGTCCGAAGGAGGAGCGCATGGGAATCACGCTTGCCGAGAAGCTGTGGCGGGACCATCTCGTCACCAAGGGCGAGGATGGCGCGCCCGACCTCATCTACATCGACCTGCACATGTGTCACGAGGTCACCAGTCCCCAGGCGTTCGAGGGCCTGCGATTGGCCGGTCGCCAGGTGCGCCGCCCCGACCTCACGATCGCGACCGAGGACCACAACACGCCCACGCTCAACATCGACCTGCCGATCGCGGACGAGACGAGCCGCATCCAGATCAACACACTGCGAGACAACGCCGCAGCCTTCGGCGTGCGTATCCACTCGCTGGGCGACGCCGACCANNGACTCCCACACGTCCACGCATGGAGCGTTCGGTGCGCTCGCGTTCGGCATCGGCACGTCCGAGGTGGAGCACGTGCTCGCCACGCAGACCCTGCCGCTCAACGCCTTCAAGACCATGGCGATCAACGTTGACGGCAAGCTCCCGAAGGGCAGCACCGCCAAGGACATCATCCTGGCCGTGATCGCCAAGATCGGCACCGGTGGCGGACAGGGCTACGTGCTCGAGTACCGCGGCGACGCGATCAGGTCGCTCTCGATGGAAGCGCGCATGACGATCTGCAACATGTCNNCCCGAGGGTGCCGACTGGGACGCCGCCGTCGAGTACTGGAAGACGCTCGTCACAGACGACGACGCGGTATTCGACGCCGAGGTCACCCTGAACGCGGCCGACGTGGAGCCCTTTGTCACCTGGGGCACAAACCCGGGCCAGGGCCTCCCGCTCAGCGCGAACGTGCCCAGCCCGGACGACTTTGCCGACGAGCAGGACAAGACCGCGGCCGCCAACGCCCTTGTCTACATGGGCCTCACGCCCGGGACGCCGCTGCGCGATCTGGCCATCGACACCGTCTTCCTTGGCTCGTGCACCAACGGTCGCATCGAAGACCTGCGCGCCGCCGCCGAGGTCATCAAGGATCGCACCAAGGCCCCCAACACCCGGATGCTCGTTGTCCCCGGCTCCGCCCGGGTGCGCCTGCAGGCCGAGGCCGAGGGTCTCGACAAGGTGTTCCTCGACTTTGGCGCCGAGTGGCGCAACGCCGGTTGCTCGATGTGTCTGGGCATGAACCCGGATCAGCTGAAGCCGCAGGAGCGCAGCGCCTCCACCTCGAACCGCAACTTCGAGGGCCGCCAGGGTAAGGGCGGTCGCACCCACCTCGTCTCGCCGCTGGTCGCGGCCGCTACCGCGGTGCGTGGCACCCTGTCTAGCCTCGACGACCTCGACAACGCCCCCGCGGCGCTCGTGTAAGGGAGAAGGCTCATGGAGAAGATCACCACTCACACCGGAGTCGGCGTCCCGTTGCGTCGCTCGAATGTGGACACCGACCAGATCATTCCGGCCGTCTACTTGAAGCGCGTCACACGCACCGGCTTCGAGGACGCCCTGTTTGCCGCCTGGCGCGGCGACCAGGACTTCGTCCTCAACCAACCGGAGTACGCGAACGGCTCCGTGCTGGTGGCAGGCCCCGATTTCGGCACGGGCTCCTCGCGTGAGCACGCCGTGTGGGCGCTCAAGGACTACGGCTTCAAGGTGGTCCTCGCCTCACGTTTTGCTGACATCTTCCGTGGCAACTCCGGCAAGCAGGGGCTGGTCGCCGGGATCCTCAGCCAGGAGAACATCGAACTGCTGTGGAAGATGCTCGAATCCGAGCCCGGCAAGCAGATCACCGTGTCTCTTGAAGACCGCACCGTCACGTGTGGGGAGCTCACCGTGCCGTTCGAGATCGACGACTACGTGCGCTGGCGCCTCATGGAGGGTCTGGACGACATCAGCCTGACCCTCAAGCACGAGGCGGACATCACCGCGTTCGAGGCAAAGCGCGATGCGTGGCGCCCCAAGACCCTGCCCGCCAAGACCGAGCCCAAGGTCGACATCGTCGCCGCTCGCCCTATCGAGTAGTTGGGAGGCGAGTGCGAGGCCCTGTCGGGCGGCTAGGGTCGATACGATGAGCCAGGTCACGACCCGTCGCATGCCCGTGCGGCGACCGCCGAGGGCGATGCGCGAGTGGGCCTGGCCCGTCGCGGTCGGTTCCTTCGTGACGTCGGTGTACTGCGTCTACGCCTTCTGGCAGTGGACGCACCTCTCTACCAAGTCGTGGGACCTGGCGATCTTCGCGCAGTTCGCCCAGCGCCTCGCCCGGTTCGAGGCTCCTATCACACCGATCAAGGGCATCGATTTCAACCTCTTCGGTGACCACTTCGACCCGCTCCTCGTCGTCCTCGGCCCGGCCTACGCGCTTTGGCCACACGCCTACACCCTCCTGGTGGTGCAGGCTGCCTGTTTCGGCATCGGTGCCGGCGTGATCACCGCGACCGCGCGGCGGCTGCTCGGCCCTGTGA
>DGBM01000192.1:5845-15150 GCA_002384765.1 Demequinaceae bacterium UBA4004 | reverse complement strand
CTTATGGCGCTGATCGAGCGCCGGTGGGCCATGGTCGTGGTGGCGGGCGGCCTGACGGTGTTCGTCAAAGAAGACATGGGGCTCACCATCGCCGTCTTAGGCGCGGTGCTGGCCTGGCGCTCCCGCGAACGCAGGCACCTGTGGCTCACCGCCTGGGGAGCCGGCTGGTTCTTGTTCGGCAACCTCGTGTGGATGCCGCTGTTCAACTCGGAGGGGCAGTGGAACAGGAGCGGCAAGCTTGACGTGCTGGGCACCATCACCGACCCGGAGGTCATGTTCGACCGCAACAAGGTGCTGATCGTCATCGCCTTGATCCTGATCGGGGCGGGGATCGCGCTGAGGTCGCCCGTGGCGCTGCTCCTCGTGCCCACGCTGGCCTGGCGCTTCATGTCCACCGACCACAGCTACTGGGGCTTCGAGTGGCACTACAACGCGGTGCTCATGCCGATCGCGTGTGCCGCGCTCATCGACGGCGTGCTGCTGTTGAGGGCGTCGCCGCGGGCGTGGCTGCGAGGGTATTCCAAGGCGGNNGGCGGTACTGATGCCATTCCTGCCCTTGCATGTGCTGGTCGACGAATGGGGCAAGCCCGCCCGGGCCGACGACGCCCGGCTAGTGCTCGCCGCCGTCCCGGAGGGTGCCTCTGTCGAGACGGACACCGGCCTCATTAACTACGTTGTCGACGATCACACCGTCCTGTGGCTGGGAAGGAACAACAACCCGCCGCCGGACTGCGTGCTCGTGGATGCGCGGTTCCACGGCGGTACGCGTGCAACTGATGTGCTTGCGATGGCCGCATCGATGCACCCGGGCATCCGCTACGTCCTCGTCCACGGCGGCGACGTCTTCCAGCTGGCATGCCGGGACGCTAGTGCGAGCAGCAGCGACCTCCCGGCTGCGACTATTCTGGGGGGTCCGTTGCCGCCCTCGCGCTCCTGGAGCATGTCATGACCGATGCACCCGAGCGCTCCCGGGTGCGCGTGAGGTGGGCGGCGCTGCCGCACGCGCAGACCCGCCGCCTCGCGCTGCCTGCGATTGCGTCTAACGTCGCGGTTCCCGTCGCGGGGCTCGTCGACACGGCCATGCTCGGCCACTTCGCGCAGGCGATCGACATCGGCGCCGTGGGGCTCGGCGCGGCCGTCATTTCGACGCTGTTCTGGGTCTTCTCATTTCTGCGTCCTGGAACGACATCCGTGGTCGGGAGGGCCCTTGGCGCCGGCGATGCGGTGGGCGCGGCACGCCACGTGCAGCGCGCCGCGGCCCTCGCCGCCGCGCTATCGGCCGTGTGGCTGGCCCTCCAGTGGCTGATCGTGCCGGCGATTCTTGCGGTCCTCGCGCCGGCAGGGACCGTCCGCGATACCGCGCTGAACTACACGCTGATCCGCGGTCTGTCCCTGCCCGCCCTGTTGGTGACCCTGGTGGTCGCCGGGTACTTCATCGGCGCCCACAACACCCGGGTTCCGCTCGCGGTCGCTACCGCCACCGCCTCCATGAACATCGTTCTCGACTTCCTGTTCGTCGGTGTCTTGGGGTGGGGTGCGACAGGGGCGGCGTGGGGCACGTTCGGCTCCGAATGGGTGGGCGCCGCCCTTGCCGTGACGCTGATGTGGCGGCGCCTGACGCCCGAGCAGCGGCACACTGTTCTCGATTGGCGCGATCGCCAGTTGCGGACCGGGTGGGGAGCGCTGGCCCGCTTCAACTCGGCGCTCATGGCTCGCACCGCCCTGCTCATGGGCGTGGTGACGTTCGTCGCCTCCGTCGGTTCGCGATTCGACACCGAGACGCTTGCTGCCAACGCGATCATGCTGCAGCTCATGCATTTCTCTTCGTACGCGCTCGACGGCTACGCCAACGCGGCCGAGGCGCTTGCGTCGCACGCTGCCGGCAGGGCAGACCCGGGCGGCCTCAACGCCGCCGCGGTGGCATCGGCGCTACCCATGGTGGCGATCGCCGTGGCATTGACTGTGACGTACTGGTGTGCGCGGCATGGAATCCTGGCGCTACTCACGGATCTTCCGAACGTGAGTTCCACGGCCCTCGACTACTGGGGCTACATCGCCGTGTTTCCCCTACTGTCGTGGGGAGCATGGTGGCTCGATGGCATCTATCTGGGGGCGGGAAGATCCGGCCTGATGCTGGTGTCCATGCTCGCCTCGACGCTGCTGGTGTTCTTGCCCGTCCTGGCGGTGGGGGCTGTCGTCACCGGCTCCCTCACGAACGATCACGTGTGGCAGGCCTTCCTCGGCCTCAACGTCGCCCGTCAGGCGACCCTCGCGGCGCTCTACCCTCGCCTTGTCAAGACACTGGCGTAGCCCCGCCGCGACTCGCCCGGGAAGAGTTTTGGCTCGGATTCGGCTTTACTGAGGCATGGCGAACTCAGCGATCGGGCACACCATCCCGGCCGCCCCGGCGCTGAACCGATCATCGTCGGACGCCTGGCGGGTGGTGGCCGCAGCGCTCGTCTGTGGGGCCGCAGTCCTGCTGTTCGCCGTTCACGTGCGGCCGTGGGGCTACCTGCCGCTGGCGGCTGGCGTGGCGCTCGCCTGGGCCGTTGATCGGCTGCTCGCGCGGCACCTCGCACTGATCGCGCTCGGTCAGGCGATCATCTCGACCATCTCGCTGAAGGCCGACCTGTCCAACGCGGGGGTCGCACGGTTTGCTGTGGTGCTCGGCTTGGCGGTCGTGGTGCCGTACGCGATCTCCCGGCGGGCGCTGGGCGCGCGGGTGATCCGATTCCCGATGCGCGGGGGCTGGCCGTGGACGCGGGCGCAGTGGGCGTACATCGGCGTGGTGATCGTTGCCGGCTATCTGATCCTGCCGCACTACTTCATCGGCTCAGGCGTATACCGCAATTGGCCGGACGTGGCCAGCGCGAACGAGATCGCAAGGCTCTTTGTTGGCGTCAACGCGGTGGGCATCTGGGACGAACTCTTCTTTGTGGCCACCGTGTTTGCGTTGCTGCAACGCCACTTTCCCGTGTGGCTGGCGAATCTGTTGCAGGCGGTCGTGTTTGTCTCGTTTCTGTGGGAGCTGGGATACCGGGAGTGGGGGCCGCTGCTCACCGTGCCGTTCGCGCTCGTTCAGGGGTGGATCTTCTCGTGGGCGCGGTCGCTGCCGTATGTCATCACGGTGCACCTGCTGTTCGATGGGGTGGTGTTTGCCGTGTTGGTGCATGCCCACCGTCCCGACCTGCTCGACATCTTTGTGACAGCGCCGTAGGAATCAGTGCCCTACGAATCGGGAACCCAGGAGTCGGCCCACTAGGAGATATCGAGCCACCGCCGGGTGCCGAAACTGCCGAGCGAGGCCCCCGCCACGCGGCTCGCCCACGCCAGCTGATGGGGAAACTCCTGCTCGGACCGTCCCGCCTGAGCGATGGCGACCGCGAGCGCGCCATGGAAGAAGTCCCCGGCGCCCAGTGTGTCGGCAACAGACACCCGCTCCACCGGTACCGCGCCACGGGTGTGCGGCGCCCGGAAGACGATCCCTCGTGCGCCCCGGGTGACCGCGGTGAAGACGGGCCCGCGATCGACCAGATATGCCAGCACACTCACCGGGTCGGGCTGCACCCCTGGCGGCGCGAAGTCTCCGGACACCACGGCAATGTCGACGTGCTCCAGCACGGCGTCCGTGTGCGGCGTGAAACTTCCACCGTCGAACAGGACCGGGATGCCGCGCTCGCGGGCCGCGGACGCGATGGGAAGGGCGAGCGAGGGGTGATAGCCATCACAATGCACCGCGGCCACGCCGTCGAGCGCCCGCGCGATCTCGGCCGCGGACAGGGACGCAGCCGTGGCGCTTGAGGCCGACGACGTAGGCGAGACGATCGCGCGGTCGCCGCTGCCGGCGGTGACCAGAATGGACGCGACCACCGGTGGCGTGTCGACAGGCACCGCCCACACCGTCACGCCGCAGGCCGCAAGGTCGCTGCGGATGATGTCGCTCACCGGGTGGTCCGCCAATGCGGTGATCAGCACCGCCTCACTGCCAAGATGGGCGGCGGCCACCGCGGCATTCGCTGCCGGACCGCCTGCGGCGGTGAGCGAGTCCAGGGCCACGACCTTCTCGTTGCTGTCGGGCAGGCGGTTCACCAACTGGATGACATCGAGGGTCGCGAGGCCCACGAACAGACTCTTCACGGTCATCGCGCGGTCACTGCCAGCCGACCGGCCGCGACGCGGTGCGACACGACGGCGCCTGCGGTAACGAGGAACGCGACGCTCATGTGGCGAATGCTACCCGGAACGCCGCGCCCGACGGCTGACGGCGGTGCTCGGAGCAAAGATGGGGCACGATAGTGACCATGACGGACTCTCTCCGCGTTGATGGCGGTCGTCCCCTGGTGGGCGAAATCAACGTACGCGGTGCCAAGAACTTTGTATCCAAGGCGATGGTGGCCGCGCTGTTGGGCTCCACCCCGTCGGTGCTGCGCAACGTCCCCGAGATTCGCGACGTGAATGTCGTGTCGTCACTGCTGAGACTCCACGGCGTGGACGTCGCGTATGACGTGGTGACCGGCGAACTGACGATGGACACGTCACACCTGGCGGTCGCGGACGCCGCGCAGATCGCGGCGCACGCAGGCTCATCGCGCATCCCGATCCTGCTGTGCGGACCGCTTCTCCACCGCCTCGGCGAGGCGGTCATCCCTGACCTGGGCGGCTGCCGCATCGGCGATCGTCCCATCGATTTTCACCTGGAGATCCTCACCAGCTTTGGCGCGACCATCACTCAAGGGGAGGACGGGCTCCACCTGCACGCGCCGCACGGCTTGCATGGCATCCGGTACGAACTCGAGTTTCCATCTGTGGGCGCTACCGAGCAGCTCCTGCTGACGGCAGTGCTGGCCGAGGGTGTGACGACGCTCCACAACGCGGCGGTGGAGCCCGAGATCAAGGACCTCATTGACACGCTGCAGAAGATGGGCGCGATCATCTCGGTGGACACGGACCGATCGATCACGATCGAGGGCGTCAAGCAGCTGCGCGGCTTCGAACACTGGTCCCTCACCGACCGCATCGAGGCCGGATCCTGGGCCGCGGCGGCGCTTGCCACGCGGGGCGACATCTTTGTCCGCGGAGCGCAGCAACGCCACATGGGCATGTTCTTGAACGTGTTCCGCAAGGTCGGTGGCGAATTCGAGGTCACGACCGACGGCATCCGCTTCTTTCACCCGGGAACCGACCTGAAGCCGATCGCGCTGCAGACGGACGTGCACCCCGGCTTCATGACCGACTGGCAACAGCCGCTGGTCGTCGCACTGACGCAGGCGAAGGGCCTCAGCATCGTGCACGAGACGGTGTATGAGAACCGCTTCGGCTTCACCGACGCGCTGGTGAAGATGGGCGCCCACGTGCAGCTGTACAAGGAATGCCTTGGGGATAAGAAGTGCCGTTTTGGCCAGCGGAATTTCAGGCACTCTGCGGTCATCAGCGGGCCCACCCCGCTACGGGCCGCAGACATCGAGGTGCCGGACCTGCGCGGCGGCTTCAGCCACCTGATTGCCGCGCTCGCGGCGGAAGGAACGTCCAACGTGTCCGGCATCGGCATCATCGATCGCGGCTACGAGAACTTCCGTGCCAAGCTTGTGGCGCTAGGCGCGAGCGTCGAGGCGTAGCGACCATGGTCAAGAGGATTCCTCTGCGGAAGCCCCGCGGTCGACTGTACCGGCTGGCGGCCCTGGTGATCCGTTCCGTGCTGCACCTGACCACTCGCAAGGACTGGCANNCCGCTGTTCGAGCTGCCGTTGATCGGCATGATCCTGCGCAAGACCGACCAGATCCCGGTGCATCGCGGCTCGGTGCGGGCCAGGGACGCCGTGGACAGCGGTCTCAAGGTGCTCGACTCGGGCGGAGTGATAGCCATGTTCCCCGAAGGCACGCTGACGCGCGATCCCGATCTGTGGCCCATGGTCGCCCGCACCGGTGCGGCCCGGATGGCGCTGATGACCGGGGTCCCGGTGATCCCTGTCGCCCAGTGGGGCGCACACCGTCTGCTCGGCCGGTACAGCAAGGTCATCAAACCGTTCCCGCGCAAGAAGATCACGGTCAAGGCTGGCCCTCCCATCGAGTTGGACGACTTGCGCGCCGGGCCGCTCGATAACGACGCGTTGCGTGAGGCAAGCACACGCATCATGCAGACCCTCACCGCCATGGTCGAGGAGATGCGGGGCGAAAAGGCCCCAGAGGTGCGCTTCGACATGCGAAAGAAGTCCTCGTAGTGCGCGCCGCGGTGCTGGGCGCCGGAGCGTGGGGGACCACGTTCGCGGCGGTGCTGGCCGACGCCGGTTGCGACGTCATTCTGTGGGGGCGCGATCCCGCCGTGGCGGAGGAGATTGCCGCGACGCGCCGCAACGAGCGTTTCCTGCCGGGCATTGACCTGCCCGCGCGTGTCGCGGGAACGTCCGATGCTGTGGTCGCCTTGGACGGCGCGGAATTGGTGGCGGTGGCGCTACCGTCCCAGCGCGTACGGGCCATCGTGACACCCTTCGCCGACTTGGTGAGTCGCGACTCGATCGTGATTTCCCTCATGAAGGGAATCGAGCGCGGCAGCCATGAGCGCATGAGCCAAGTGCTGGGGGAGGCGTGGGACATCGAGCCCGAACGCCGCGTGGTGGTGTCCGGCCCCAACCTTGCCAAGGAGATCGCGGCCAAGCAGCCCACCGCCACCGTCGTCGCCTCTAAGGCGGAGGCGACCGCGGAGGCCGTCGCTCGCGCGACCGCGTCCGGCTATTTTCGCCCGTACACCAACACCGACGTCATGGGCGTGGAGCTCAGCGGCGCCTACAAGAACATCATTGCGGTCGCCGTCGGCATCGCCGACGGCATGGGCTTCGGTCACAACTCCACCGCAACCGTGATGACCAGGGGTCTTGCCGAGATCACCCGGCTGGGTCTCGCGCTTGATGCGAAGCCCGACACGTTCTTCGGGCTCGCGGGCATGGGGGACCTGATCGCCACCTGCGCGTCCCCGCTGTCGCGCAACCACACGCTGGGCTCGCTCATTGGTGGGGGAGCCGAACTCGCTGAAGCGATCACGCGCACGGGCGGCACCGCCGAGGGCGTGACCACGTCTCAGTCGATTCAGGAGCTGGCGCGAGACCACGGGGTCGACGTTCCGATCTGTGACGCCGTGGTGGCGATGCTGCACGACGGCCAGCCCAAGGAGGCCGTGCTGGGCGCGTTGCTCGCTCGCCCGCGCAAGGCGGAGGGTCTATGAGCGCGTCCCGCCGCACCGTCGCGGTGCTTTTCGGAGGGCGCTCGTCGGAGCACGAGGTCTCCTGCACGACGGCCGGTGGTGTGCTGGGCGC
This sequence comes from Demequinaceae bacterium UBA4004, assembly GCA_002384765.1. The sequence continues at coordinate 7,843 of DGBM01000192.1, read as the reverse complement.
GATCGATCGCGAGCGGTGGGATGTGGTGGCGGTCGGCATCGGGCGCGACGGCTCCTGGACGCTGCAGAGCGATGACCCCTCCCAGTGGTCCCAGACAGAAGACGGCATGCCTCACGTGGTGCCGAGCGAGCACCGGGTGCTGCTGCCCGCGGCCGCGGACACCACGATGTGGCGCCAGGAGCGCGGCGGCGCCGTGACTCCACTGGCACATGTCGATGTCGCGTTTCCGCTGCTGCACGGACCGTGGGGCGAGGACGGCACCATCCAGGGAGCCATGGAACTGCTCGATGTGCGCTATGTCGGGTCGGGTGTGCTGGCCTCCGCCATGGGCATGGACAAGCAGTTCATGAAGTCCGCCTTCAGGGCGCAGGGCCTGCCCGTGGCGGACGATGTGGTGTTGGCGCCGGGCGAGTCCCCGGACGCCGTGCGAGAGCAGATCGAGGCGCTCGGCCTGCCCGTATTTGTGAAGCCGGCACGCGCCGGCTCCAGCATGGGGATCTCGCGCGTCGACTCCTGGGACCAGTTGCACGCTGCGGTGGCCGACGCCGTCAAGCACGACCCGAAGGTGTTGATCGAACGCGGCATGAGCGGGCGGGAGATCGAGACTGCCGTGCTGGGCGCCCGAGATGGCGTGCGCACCTCGCTGCCGGGGGAGATCGTCACGGGCGGTGGCCACGCGTTTTATGACTTCGAGGCCAAGTACTTTGACGCGGCTCACGTGCGACTCGACTGCCCTGCGGACCTTCCCGCCGACGATGCCGCGCACATCCGGACCCTCGCGGCGCGCGCCTATGCGTCGGTCGCGGCGGAGGGCCTCGCGCGTGTGGACGTGTTTTACGCCCCCGATGGCACCGTCACGGTCAACGAGATCAATACCATGCCCGGGTTTACGCCCACCAGCATGTATCCGCGCATGTGGGCGGCCTCGGGCATGACGTACCCCGACCTCGTCGAAGAACTGATGCAGGCCGCGTTGGCGCGGCCCGCCGGACTGCGCTGACGCCCGGGCTCGCGGCTCGATGAACTCTCGGCGCGCCCCACGGGGATAGGGTCGAAGCAGACGTCAACGGAAGGAGCAGGCACGATGCCTACTATCGCCATTGTGGGGGCTGGCCCGGGACTGGGAGCGGCCGTTGCGCGCAGATTCGGACGTGAGGGATTCGCGGTTGCGCTGATCTCTCGCGATCAGGCCAAGCTGGACGGACTCGCCCAGGAACTCACATCCGAGGGAATCACGGCCCGCGGCTTCGCCGCCGACGTACTCGAACCGGCGCAACTGTCCGCCGCGCTCGAAGCCGCGGCCGCCGAACTGGGACGCATCACGGTGCTGCAGTACAGCCCGCTGCCGTTCCGCAGCTTCCTGAAGCCCGTGTTGGAGACCCCTCCGGAGCTCGCCCTCGAGGCACTGCAGTTCTCGCTGTTTGGCCTGATGCATGCGGTGGGGTCCGTGCTCCCTGCGATGCGTGAGGCGGGCAGCGGCAGCATCGTCCTCATCAACGGCGGCACGTCCGTCAAGGCCCGTGCCGACTTTGCGGGCACGTCCATCGCCTTCCCGGCCGAGAGCGCCTACGGCGAGATGCTGCACGACGCGCTCGAGGACGAGGGAATTCGCGTGGCGCAGCTCGTCATTCCCGGTGGCATCCCCAAGCTCAATCTGCCGAACGGCATCGACGACGTCGCGGAGCGGATTTGGTCGCTTCACGCCGCGCCGGGACCGTTCCGCGAGATGCTGATCCCGCTGGAGGAAGGGCGAGAGTAGCCCTAGCGGCACTCCAGGCCAGAAGGCTCGGCCAGCGTCGCGGACGGGCTGAAGACCGCGAGGATCTCTCCGACCGCCTGGTCGGCACGCATCTTGGGGATCACCACTTCCATCGCGGGAGTGCGCCCGAACGCGGTCGCCCGCCACACGTCGGCCTCCTCCACCACCAACCAGTCGGCCGACGCCGCAGGGGTGTCGATCGCCACGCAGCGCTCGTTCGACGGGCCGGGAACCTCCAC
>DGBM01000192.1:0-5787 GCA_002384765.1 Demequinaceae bacterium UBA4004 | reverse complement strand
GCAACGGAAGTGAACGACGCATGGCACCAGCCTAGGCGGCGCGAGACGGCAGTCATCACGAGCGGGGTGCGCGGCTCGGTAGTCTGTGAGGGACCCAAGGGAGATCATGAACAACGAAGAATCCGTGCCGCTGCTTGTCAACCCCCATGAGTCGTACCCCAAGCCGTCGTCGCTTCGGCATTGGTCGGTCCCGATCATCATCAACCTCGCCGTCGCCGTCGCGGTATTCGCCATTCTCGAAGGCGGGATTCGCTACGCGGTGGTCGCCGTGCTGGTGGCCGGCGGACTCGTGACGGCTCGCACGTACTGGGTCTCCGGCGAGTTGGCGACGGGGCGCATCTCCTTGCTCGACGGCCGTGTTCAGGACGGCAAGTGGCAGCTCGCCGGCCTGTCGAACGTGGTCTCCGCGCGCACGTGGGTGACGTTCGACGGCGGGGGAGTGCTGAGGCTGTCCCGCACCGGCCCGGTGGGTGCGCGCGCGTACATCGTCTCCGATGGCCGCGCATCGACCGGGTTCCGTTCGGCGGTGGACTGGGATGAGCACAACGCCCCCTCCCTGATCGATGCCGCCCGCGAGCACGGGTACACCGTGCGCTTCGAGGAGTGACGTGACCACCATCGGCGAGATGGGCGAAGACGCGCTCATCGATCTCTTTGCACCCCGGCTTCCCGACACCGACGCCGCCCTCCTGGGTCCGGGTGACGATGCCGCGGTCTTGTCCGTCGACGGCAACCTGGTGGTCTCCTCCGACATGCTGATCGAGGGCAGGCACTTTCGACGCGAGTGGAGCACCGCCGCCGACGTCGGGTGGCGCGCCGCGATGCAGAACATTGTCGACATCGACGCGATGGGCGCCGTTCCCACCGCGCTGCAGGTGATGCTGGCGGCCCCACCTGACACGGACGTGGAGTGGGTGCTCGGGTTCGCCGACGGGCTGCGCGAGGCGTGCGAGCCGCACGGCGTCGGCGTGGTGGGCGGCGACCTGTCGGGGGCGAGCGAGATCGCGATTTCGGTGACTGCCCTCGGCGAGACCCACGGCGTGGAACCCGTCACCCGTGCCGATGCCGCGCCGGGCGACATCGTCGCGGTGTCGGCGCCCCTGGGCGCGGCGGCTGCGGGACTGGCCCTGCTGACGGCCGGAACCGGGGAGGGGCTCGAGGCCATCGGGCTGTTTCTTCGCCCTCGACCCCTCATCGGCGCCGGCCTCGAGGCGGCGCTGCGCGGGGCCACCGCGATGATGGACGTTTCCGACGGGCTGCTGCGCGACGCTGGACGCATGGCGAGGGCGTCGGAGGCGGGTCTCGATATCGAGAGCGCCTCCGTGCCAGTGCACCCCGCCGCGACCGAGGCCGGGCGTGTGCTTGGCGTCGGTGCCCTCGCATGGGCTCTGACGGGCGGCGAGGACCACTGCCTCCTGGCAACCTTCCCCGCGGGCGCGTTCCTGCCGGACGGATGGACGCAGGTGGGCGTGGTGACCGACGAGTATCAGGGAGTGCGACTGGACGGCGCGATTCCCGATGCGCTGGGCTGGGATCACTTCGGCGCGTGATGTGGCGCGCCACGCGCGGGGGCGCGGCTAACCTGGGAGCGTGAGCAAGGACCGCGGGGACAAGCCGCGCCGAGTGGCACTCGCGCTCGGTTCGGGAGGCGCGCGAGGCTACGCGCACATCGGCGTGATCGAGGAGATCGAGGCGCGCGGCTGGGAGATTGTCGGCATCGCTGGCAGTTCGATGGGCGCCGTGATCGGCGGCCTGTATGTCGCCGGCGGGATGGAGAGCTACCGCGACTGGGTGGTCGGGCTTGGGCGCAGGGATGTCATCCGTCTCATGGACGTCTCGGTGGGCGGCGCTGGCCTATTGCGCGCCTCCAAGGTGATGTCCAAAGTCAACGACCACTTGGGCGACCTCAACATCGAGGACGCCCGCATCCCGTACACCGCCATCGCGGTGGACCTGGTGAGCGAACGCGAGATCTGGTTCACCTCCGGGCCCATGATCGACGCCATGCGCGGCTCCATCGCTATTCCGTCCGTGTTCACTCCGCTCGTCAAGAACGGCATGGTCTTGGCCGACGGCGGGCTGCTGAACCCCGTACCCGTGACGCCTTTGGCCAACGTGCATTCCGACGCGATCATCGCCGTCAATCTTTCCGGAACGGCCGGGAATCGTCCCGGACCGCCGCCCGAACCGGGAAGTGGAGGGCGCCTGCCCAGGTTCAAGCTCTCGTCGCTACCGGATGTGCTTGAACCGACCGTTCGCGCGTTGCTCCAGAGCCGCGACAAGCCCGAAGGCGCGGCGAAGTCCGCACCCGAAGCGCGAACCATCGACCTGAGCGCCCTCGATGTGGTGGACCGCTCGTTGCACCTGATGCAGGACGCCGTCATGCGGTACCGACTCGCAGCGTACCCGCCAGACGTGCAGATCGACATCCCGGTCGACGCGTGCGGAACTCTGGACTTTCACCGTGCCAAAGAGCTCATCGCACTGGGACGCAAGCGCGCCATTGCCGTCTTCGACGCCTGGGACGAGGCATCGGCGCCGCCCTCGTAGCATCGGGCGCCTGAAACCTCTCGCCTGGAAAACACCACGGGCGCCTTCCGCAGTGGAAGACGCCCGGTATGGGGTGAGAGAATCTCACTCAGACGTTGCGCACAACCTTGCCGGCCTTGAGGCATGAGGTGCACACGTTGAGGCGCTTGGGGCTACCGGCCACCACCGCGCGCACGCGCTGGATGTTCGGGTTCCAGCGGCGCTTGGTCCGGCGGTGCGAGTGGGAAATGGAGTGCCCGAAGGACGGGCCCTTGCCACAAACGTCGCAATTGGCTGCCACGATGGTTCTCCTAGAGTCTTGAGCGCGCGGTACCTCATCAAGGTCGCGCCAGGTTGAATGCCCGCGTCCGGGCAACCGCACTAGGGTATCCGAGAAGGACCCGGATTGCCAATCAGGAGCGGCGCCCTCAGGGGCGTCCGATCGAGAGCACAGGAGGACCATGCCGGCCGAGTCGCACGAACTGCGCCACTGGCTGGCCTCCGGCGCGCACGCGATCAAACGGGCGCGCGGCCGACTCGACGCCATCAACGTGTTCCCGGTGCCGGACTCCGACACGGGCACCAACATGTATCTGACGCTGCAAGAGGGCAATCGTGCCGTCGCCAAGCTGCCGCCGAGTGCGAGCCACCGCGAGGTAGTGGCGGCTTTCGCGCGCGGCGCGCTCCTGGGAGCCCGCGGCAACTCGGGCGTGATCGTGTCGCAGTACCTCAGCGCCTTCCTCAAGCACGTGGACCAGGCTGGCGGGCTGAGCAGCGCCAGGCCCGCCTCGATCGCCAGGGCACTGCAGGAGGCGGCCGATGCGGCGTACGCCGCCGTGGGGGCACCCGTCGAGGGAACTATCCTGTCGGTAGCCCAGGCGGCCTCGCATGGTGCCGCGGCGGCGGTGGCGGCCCGAGCACATCGCAACGAGGTGATTGTCGCCGCCGTGACGTCGGCCCGCGCCGCGCTGCGCTCGACAAGCGATGAACTTCCCGCCGCCCGCGCGGCCGGTGTGGTCGACGCCGGGGCCGCGGGGTTGGTGCTCCAACTGGAGATGCTGGCCGAGACCTTGGCGGGCAGCGACGCTCTGCAGGGCCTCGAATATGTCGAGTGGGAACTCGCGTCGACCGGCAAGGGAGTGGTGGCGGTTCCGGTACACCACGAGCATCACGATGCTGGCGGCGCCTACGAGGTCATGTTTGTGGGGGTCGCTCCGCCGCGGGGCGCCAGCGGCGCCGCGGCCCAGGACCACAATCTCGCCCAAGCGCTGGCCGCATTGGGTGACTCGGTGGCGGTGACCGAGAGCCACGGGCTGGTGCACGCCCACGTCCATACCAATGTGCCCGACGAAGCGGTTGAGCAGGGCATCGCCCACAGTGCGCGGCAGATTCTGGTGAGCGCCATCGCGCTGGGCGACGCGCGTGAGCCCAGTGAGCCCGGGTACGGCACCGGCATGGTCGCGCTGACGTCGTGCCCGGGGCTCGCGGCGCCGCTGGCCGACGCCGGAGCGGTCGTCCTGGTGGTCCCCGACCCGACCCGGCTCAAGAGGCGAGAGTTGCGTCGGGCCGTGCGCCAGGCATCGGCGCGTGGCGTGGTGATAGCCGCAGGGAACGAGCAGTTGTATGCGGCCGCGGAGGAACTCGCGGGACGCAAGGGCGCGGGGGACGTGGTGGTGTTGCCCGCGCAGCACGAGGCGCAGGTCATCGCGGCCATTGCGGCGGGCGCAACCGTCACCCCGGGTGAGCCGCTCGCCGACGTGATGCGCGACGCCGTGTTGCGCTGCGACGTGGCGAGATCGAGTCCCGATGCGATCGATGACGACGCCGACCGGCTTCTTCGTCCCGACACCGAGGTGATCACCCTGGTCTTCGCCCTGGGCGTCTCGGACGCCACTGCGGACTCGGTCCGCCTCTCAGCGGAGGCCATCTGTCCCCAGGCGGATGTGAATGTCTACCAGGGTGGCCATGTGTGGCCGGGAGTGCTGCTGGGCGTGGAGAGGGGCGCGTGAGCGACGTGCTCGAGGAGTCGCTGGCCACGGTGCTCGGCTCTCGCACGTCGGGATCGCTCGCCAAACTCGGCCTGATGACTGTCGAGGACCTGCTGAGGCATTACCCGCGCCGGTATGGGATTCCCGGGGAGCTCACGGACATGGGTGCGCTCAGGCTCGGCGAGCACGTGACCGTCATGGCGGAGGTCCGCTCGACCACGGTGCGCCCGATGCGGTCGCGCGGCGGCGCCATGCTGGAGGCGATCGTGACGGACGGGCGCGACACGCTGCAGCTCACGTTCTTTGCCAAGCGCACGGGCGTGCTGAGGATGCACGAGGACAAGCTGCGCGCGGGCCGCACCGGGCTGTTCACGGGCACGGTGGGCGACTACCGCGGGCGGCGGCAGCTGGTGCACCCGGACTACCTCATCGTCGGCCTGGACGCCGCCGATGCGGAAGAGGCGACGATCGAGGCGTCGCGTCCCATCCCCATCTATCCCGCCGCCGCGTCCGTGCCCACGTGGCGCATCGGCCGATCCGTGCGCACCGTCCTTGACCCGCTCACCGAGGCCGACGTTCCCGACCCGATTCCCCAGCCCTTGAGGGACCTCCACCGCCTGCCGACGCTGCTCGAGGCGTTGCGTGGGGTGCACGTGCCGGATGACCTTGACCACGTCAAGCGCTCCCAGCATCGGCTGAAGTACGAGGAGGCGCTGGTGCTTCAGACCGCGCTTGCCAGGCGCCGTGCGGATCGCGAGTCGCATTCGGCGGTCCCTCGGGTGGCGGCGGGCGGCGGCCTGCTGGAGGCCTTCGACGCGCGCGTGCCTTTCCCCCTGACCCAGGGCCAGATCGAGGTGGGTCGGGAGATCTCGGCCGACCTTGAGCGCGCGACCCCGATGCTGCGCCTGCTCCAAGGCGACGTGGGCGCCGGCAAGACCGTGGTGGCGCTGAGGGCCATGCTCGCGGTGGTCGATGCCGGGGGCCAGGCGGCGCTGCTCGCGCCCACCGAGGTGCTCGCGGCCCAGCACCACCGCACCATCTCGGCCATGCTCGGCGACCTCGCCCGCTCCGGCATGATCGGCGGCGCCGACGGCGCCACCCGGGTGCGGCTGCTCACCGGGTCGATGCCCACCCGATCGCGTCAGGAGTCGATGCTCGACCTCGTGTCGGGCGAGGCCGGCATCGTCGTCGGCACGCACGCGCTCCTCGAGGACGTCGTCTCGTTCGCCGACCTCGGGCTCGTCGTCATCGACGAGCAGCACCGCTTCGG
>DGBM01000293.1 GCA_002384765.1 Demequinaceae bacterium UBA4004 | reverse complement strand
GCAGGCGGCGCACGCTCATGCCGCGTGGAGGACGGCTCCGCTCGTACTTTGCAGCGTGGAGGACGGACGTCCGAGCTTGAACGACTGCCCCCATGCCCGCCGGGCAGGCCCTAACTGCACTGGTGGACCGCGTCGCGAAGGAAGTCGTCCATGATGTCGGCGACCGCCTCGTTGAACAGCGAGGGCCACACCCCGTGCCCGGCGCCCTCGACAAGGATCAGTTCACAGCTGAGACCAGCATCCGCAGCTGCTTGCGCGTAGGCGAGGCTGTGCGCTGCAGGCACGACCTCATCAGCGGTGCCGTGGACCAGCAGGACCGGCCCCTGGGCACCGCCGGGAACCCGGTGAGCCGGGCTGGCGGCGCGGGCCGCTTCCGGGTCCGCGCTGGGGCGCCGTCCCCCGAGCAGGTCCCGAACGGCGTCGTCGTGGTCCATGAGCGCCAGGTCCGTCGGCGGGTAGAACGCGATCGCTCCCAGCAGGTTCAGTGGGCCAGCCTCAGGGGCTGGGTCAAGGTCCGAGAAGTCGTCGGTGGCGTGGACCAGAAGCGCAGTGTGCCCCCCAGAGCTATCGCCGGAGATCATGATGCGGTCGCCGTCGATGCCGAAACGGTCGGCGTTCTGCCGCAACCACCGGACGGCGGTCGTCGCGTCATGCACCTGAGCCGGATGCGGCGCGACGGCCGAGGGCCGGTACTGGACGATGGCCACGACGTAGCCGCGTTCGGCGAAGCGGCAGAGGAATGCCATGGCCGACCCGAGGGCCTGCTCACGCCATCCTGACCCTTGGACGAACACGATGCAGGGATGCCGCGTTTCGAACGCGCTCTCCCACCCCTCCATAGCAGCGTCACCGCTCGGCTGGATGACGTGCAGCCGGAGATCCAGGCCATCGCGCTGCGCATAGATGACATCGAGGTGCACGTACACATTGGTGCCACCAGCAACGGCCGGGATCATGCGGACACTTGAGGCTTCGGTTTGACGCACCCGGCTACCTCACCAGACAGCATGTATTGCGAGCAAAGCATTTGAGCTCGCAGTCGAAGGCTCGACGATCCGCCGGGTGATCCCGACGCGAGGTTCTGCGCTCCTTCTCATCTGCCGCGTTGAGGGCGGCTACTCTCGCCGGTCATGCCCGGGGCGTCAGAATGGGTGGACGGATGACCGTCAGGACGATGCGCCGAGTCGGTGTCGCACCACCCTCCGGCGCAGGGTGGGCGATGCCTCGACCTCGTAGCCGACGTCGAGGAAGACCTGGAGCAGCCCGACCGACGCCTCGTCCCAGATCACGGTCTTGCCCGGCGGCGGCTCGGTGGGGTACCCCTCGAGGACGCGAGCGCCGACCTGCCTGCCGTACTCGACGGTGGCGGCCGCGAGCTCGTACATCAGCCCTTGGCGACGGAAGCCCTTACGCACGACGAAGCAGGTGACCGACCAGACGCCCTCGAGGTCGGGGTCCATCCGCATCCACGACTGCTGCCGGGCCCAGATTCTCGGGTAGTTCTCCCGCGGCTCGACCGCGACCCAGCCCGCCGGTTCGCCGTCGACGTACCCGATGAGGCCGGACGTGGGGCCGCTCGTGCCGCAGCCGGCCTGCTCCAGGAGCGCGGCGTCGCGCTCCTGCTGGGTCGTGTCGCGCCAGATCCAGCCTGGGACCTTGAGCGCCTGGCAGCGGCACTTGCGGGCGCCGCTGGCGTCGAAGACGACCTCGACGTCCTCACACGTTGCGTCGTTGGCCGGTCGCCAGCTGAACTCGGGCACACTAGGACACTAGTGGCGGGCCGGCCAGTAACGACGCCGTGAGAGTCGGTCCGTGACCTCGTGGGTGCGTCGCACCGCCGCTTGTCGACTGAGTCATCGAGGTGGTGACTGGCCGTGGCGAGTGCACTCCGGTCACGGCTTCGAGCTGCAACGACCGTTGCCGGAGGGTGAACGTGAGGTGCTCGAAGTGCGATGGCGCGTTCGTATTCCCCCGACTACCGATACTTCCTCACGCGCATCGGCGACGGCGGTGCGGGCCCCGGCTTCGGGCTCTTTCCCTTCGGTCGCTGGGGTGACTCCGCAGCCACGAATCGTACGAGAGTCGGGACGCCAAGTGCTTCGATCCGGCGCTGACCCAGGGGACGATCCCGATCGCGCATCTGGGGTGTGCCATCTGGCTGCGCCTGGTCGTGTCCGGCCCGCTTGCCGGTCAAGTCCGGACCGACGACCGCGCCAGCGACGGCGGTCTCTACCCAGCATCACGGCCGGGATTCGCGCCGTGGTACGTCGCATGGCTTGGCAGTGCGAAGCGAAGGTGGGACTGCCAGCGGAGTGAGTCACATCGCCCCATGACGACCGGCGGCGGTTTCAGGGACCCGGCGAAACGAGCCCGCTGGTTCGCGCGACGTGGGGGACCGCCCCCAAGATGGCGGCGTCCGCCGGTGGGGACGCACAGGCCATGCGACCACCTGTCGGCATGCGCTGGCAGACTCGGGGCATGTCCCGGCCGGCGCGCATCGAGCCCTCAGGCGACGTAGTCGCGCGGATCGCACGCACTGCCCTGGCCTTGCCCGACGCTTACGAGGAGGACGCCTGGACCGGCGTACGGTGGCGGGTCAGGAACAAGACCTTCGCCCACGTCCTCGTCGCCCAGGAGGGCTACACGTCGGCGTACCGCGACGTGACCGGGGTGACCGAACCAACCACGGTGCTGACCTTCCGGTCATCCGGCGACGAGCTGTTGGCTTTGGCCAACGCCGGGCCGCCGTTCTACCAGCCGCCATGGTCGCCCACCGTCGTCGGCATGGTGCTCGATGACGACACCGACTGGGACGAGGTCGCCGAGCTGGTGACCGAGAGCTACCGGTTTTGCGCACCCCAGAAGCTGAGGCACCGACTGGCTCACTGACTTCGTGCGGTCTGTAGGCCTGGAAACCGTGACCCAGTGGGCCCAGTGGCCCGTTACGCCGTGATGGCACTGGATGCGTGCTTCAGAAGGCGCGTCTTTCCGGCTCCCTTCTGTTGTCAACTAGGTTGTCAACTCGTCAGTTTCGGTGTTCGTCCACGGCAATCTGGACGTCTGCGGGCCCTGCGGGTGTCCAGGTGAAGCAGATCCGCCACTGCTGGTTGATGCGGATGCTGTTGCCCGTCCCGGTCGCCTCGCAGGGCTTCGAGCCGGTTGCCGGTTGGGACCCGCAGGTCGTCGAGGGTCTCTGCCGCATCGAGCAGGACGAGCGTGCGTAGCGCGGTCCGCTCGATCCGCGGGTCGAGACCGAAGCGCACCCCCCCAGTGCAACGAAAGGGAGTGGCTCAGGCCTCGTCCGCCGAGCGGTCCTGCGCTAGGCCGCTGCCGCAAAGAGGCGGCCGTACCTGGCCAGGTACAGGGGCCAGCCATGGTCGCCGCCGACTCCTTCGGCGAGCGAGGGCCAACCAGGGCCGTGCCGGTCGAGGTTGCGGTGCTCGAGCTCGACCCGGGTCCGTTCAGGCGTCTCGGCGATGAACCGGACCTCGACCTCGCTCGCGTTGGCCGGGTCCGTCTCCAGCTGCCAGGTGGGGCCGATGTCCCAGCTGAACACCAGTCGGCGGGGCGGCTCGAAGACGAGGATCCGGGCCCAGCGGCACTCGGTGCCGTCGGTGCCCCGGTCGTAGATGTGGCCCCCGACGCGGGGTTCGAGGATGGTCTGCTCGATGGGCGCGCCGAGCAGGTTGTGCTCCGGCGGCTTGATCTCCCCGAACCGCTCGGTGAACACGGCGAACGCCTTCTCCGCGGAGGCCGGGACCACGATGTCCCGGCGAACCATCGCGCTCGTCATCTCTGTCATGGTGACTCCTCTGGTTGTTCCTCGGCCGCGAGTTCTCTCACGGCCTCTCCGTAGCTGGTCAGGGCCCGGCTCCAGAAGGTGTCGAGCTGGTCCCGCAGGGCCGCGACGGCGACGGGGTTGAGCCGGTAGATCCGGCGCGTCCCGGCCACCCGCTCCGTGACGAGACCAGCATCCTTGAGCACCTTCAGTGCCTGGCTCACCGCAGGACGGCTCACCGGGAGCTCTGCCGCGAGCTCTCCGACGGCGCGGGGCCGTTCAGCCAGGAACTCGACGATGGCCCGTCGGGTGGGGTCGCCCAGAGCGCTCCACCCGTCTGCCCCTCGGTTAGCGTTCACAAACGGTAAGTATTCTCTTACCAAATAACTCTGTCAACCCCTTTCGAGTCTGGGCGGGACGGCGGCAGGAGTGGGTCCGCGGCCCGGACGAGAACCGAGCCCAGCGGCATACGACACGGGGTTGGTCCCAGTCTTGACGCCTGCGGCGTCTTCCACGCCGCCTCCGCCTTCAACAACGCGGGCTTCGCCCTCTGGTCCGACAGCCTCGATCGGTTCGCCCTCGACCCCGTCGTCTCGCCGTCGACGACGACTTCGCCTTCATCAAGACGGCGGTACCGAAGACGTTGGCCGGACAGGCGCTGGGGGAGTCCGGAGTGCGGTCGCGGTTCGGCGTGACCGTGGTCGCGATCAAGCCCGCAGGCGGGGACTTCGGCTACGCCACCNNGCCTCGAAGGACGTCACCCGGTTCACGGACCTCGCCTGCGCACCCAGGCCCCGCCCCCGCCGATCCCGCGGAGGTGGCAGAGGTGGCGGAGACTGATTGGTCACACTGGTTGATGCCCCC
>DGBM01000268.1 GCA_002384765.1 Demequinaceae bacterium UBA4004 | reverse complement strand
GCGCCGCACCGCTCCACGACACCCTTGAACAGCTCACGGTTCTCGCCCAGGTGGATGGCTTCCAAGCTGGCGCCGATGAGTTCCACGTTGTAGCGCTCAAGAATGCCCGCCTCGGACACGGCGATCGCGGCATTCAGCGCGGTTTGCCCGCCAAGAGTGGCGAGCAGCGCATCGGGGCGTTCTTTCTCGATGATGCGCTCGATGACATCGGTTGAGATGGGCTCGACGTAGGTAGCGTCGGCGAACTCGGGGTCCGTCATGATCGTGGCGGGGTTCGAGTTGAGCAGCACCACGCGCAGGCCCTCGGCCTTGAGCACGCGGCACGCTTGTGTTCCCGAGTAGTCAAACTCGCACGCCTGGCCGATGACGATTGGGCCGGAGCCGATCACCATCACGGTGTGGATATCGTCGCGGCGGGGCACTAGCGGGTCCCTTCCAAGGTGCGTCGACCGTTCATGAGGTCGAGGAATCGGTCAAAGAGATACGCGGCATCGTGCGGGCCTGCCGCCGCCTCCGGGTGGTACTGGACCGAGAAGGCGGGCAGGTCGAGGCATTCGAGCCCCTCCACCACATCATCGTTGAGGCACACGTGGCTGACGTGGACACGGCCGTAACCGTGGGGCGACTCGCTCGCATCACCCAGCGGTGCGTCGACCGCGAAGCCGTGATTGTGGCTCGTGATCTCCACCTTGCCGGTGGTCCGGTCCATGACCGGCTGGTTGATGCCGCGGTGGCCAAAGCGGAGCTTGTAGGTGCCATAGCCGAGCGCACGTCCCAACAGCTGGTTGCCGAAGCAGATCCCGAACAGGGGCACGCGCGCGTCGAGAATCGCGCGGATCACCTCGACGGTCCGGTCTGCGGCGGCCGGGTCGCCGGGTCCGTTGGAGAAGAACACGCCGTCGGGCTCGCGCGCAAGGATCTGGTCCGCGGTCCACGAGGACGGAACCACGGTTACCTTGATGCCGCGCTGGGCCATCAGTTCGGGTGTCGTGGCCTTGATGCCAAGGTCGACGGCGACCACGTGCGCGACCCGTTCGACGCCGTCGGGCGGCTCGATGACGTAGTCGCCGTCGATGGAGACCGCGTCGGCGAGGTGCGCCCCCGCCATCGGCGCTGCGGCGCGCACCCGGGCCAGCAAGTCCGCATCGTTCGCGAGGGCGTCTCCGGAGAAGATCCCGCCGCGCATGGAGCCGAACGTGCGCAGGGTTCGGGTGAGCTTGCGGGTGTCGATGCCCGACATGCTGACGATGCCCTGCTCCGCAAGGTCGTCGCCGAGGGAGCGCTGCGACCGCCAGTTGCTTGGTCGCCTCGCCGGTTCCCGCATGACAAACCCTGACACCCAGATGCGGCGGGACTCGGCGTCCTCGTCGTTCATGCCGGTGTTGCCGATGTGCGGCGCCGTCATGACCACGATCTGCCGGTAGTACGACGGGTCGGTGAGCGTTTCCTGGTAGCCGGTCATGCCGGTGTTGAAGACGATTTCGCCGAGGGTCTCGCCGCGGGCCCCGTATGCCTCGCCGCGGTACACATCACCGTTCTCGAGGACGAGCACGGCCGGTTCGTTGGTCACGCGAAGGCTCCTTCACATCGGGGGTCAAGAAAGGTGGGCGTGCCGCGCAGGAACGTCGCCACCGCTCGGCCGGGCAACACCCTGCCAGCGTAGGGACTGTTCCGCGACCTGCTCGCGTGCGAGACGGGATCCACGGTGTGCTCCGCGCGGGGGTCCACCAGGGTCAGATTCGCCGGTTCGCCCGCCGCGATGGGCCGGCCATGCCACTGCGACACGCGGCCGATAGCGGCGGGCGTGGTCGACATGACTCGTGCCACATCCCTCCACGTCATGAGACCGGANNGGCGGGTTGACCTTGAACAGCGGGTTGTAGCTGCGCGCCTCCTCGTGGGTGAGGAACAGGTGGTGTGGCGTCGCCTCGGCCGTCACCTGGATGCCGCGCGACTTGGCCCACCGGACGATGTCCACGGAGCCGGCGGTGGACAGGTGCTGGAGGTGCACCCGGGAGCCCACGTGCCCCGCCAGCAGCACGTCGCGCGCCACGATCGACTCCTCGGCTACCGCGGGCCAACCCGTCAGCCCGAGTTCGGCCGAAATCTCGCCCTCGTGCATCTGCGATCCCTCGGTCAGGCGCAGGTCTTGAGGATGCTGCAGCACGGCGCCGTCAAAGGACTTCACGTACTCGAGGGCGCGACGCATGATGACGGGGTCGTTGACGCAGATGCCGTCGTCGCTGAACAGCCGCACCCTGGCGCGCGAGTTCGCCATGGCGCCCATCTCCGACAGGTGCTCGCCCTTGAGGCCCACCGTGACCGCTCCCACGGGGTACACGTCCACCAGGCCCACCTCGCGGCCGCGTGACCACACCTGCTCGACAACGCCCGCGGTGTCCGCCACCGGGGTGGTGTTGGCCATCGCATGAACGGCGGTCCAACCGCCTCTGGCCGCTGCACGGGAACCCGTCTCGATGGTCTCGGCGTCCTCGCGGCCGGGTTCGCGCAGGTGGGTGTGAAGATCCACGAGGCCGGGCAGCAGCACCAGGCCGTCCGCGTCCACGCGCACGGCCGTCGACGGGGCGTCCCCCGCCGGAACGATGACCCCGTTCACGACCGCAACATCGGCCGCCTTCTCGCCGTAGACGAGCGCGCCGGAAATGATGAATGCGCCGCTCACATCTGCTCCTCTCCCGCCAAGAGCAGGTAGAGCGCCGCCATGCGCACCGCCACCCCGTTGGCCACCTGTTCCACGATCACCGAGCGGGGGCTGTCCGCCGCTTCCGCCGAGATTTCCAGGCCCCTGTTCATGGGGCCGGGGTGCATGATGATCGCGTGCTCAGGCAGGCGCGCCATCCGCTGCCCGTCGAGCCCGAACAGCCGCGTGTACTCCTGGGGGCTGGGGAAGAACGCCGCTCCCCCGCCGGTCATGCGTTCGCGCTGGACCCGCAGCATCATCACGGCATCGATCTGGGGCCCGTCGAGCGCCGCGTCCAGTCCGTGCACCACGGTCACGGGCCACGGGCCGATGCCCACAGGCAGCAGCGTGGGCGGCGCCACGAGGGTCACCTTGGCGCCGAGCGTGGTCAGCAGGTGAACGTTGGAGCGCGCCACGCGCGAGTGGAGGATGTCCCCCACGATCGCGACGTGAAGGCCGTCAAGGCCCTTGCCGTCGGGGCCGTCCACGAGGTGTCGGCGCATCGTGTAGGCGTCCAGGAGTGCCTGGGTGGGGTGCTGGTGGGTGCCGTCGCCGGCGTTCAGGACGCTGCCGTGCAGCCACCCGCCGTGGGCCAGCTGGTCGGCCGCGCCGGACGCCCAGTGGCGGATGACCACCGCATCGGCGCCCATGGCCTGGAGCGTCAGCGCCGTGTCCTTGAGGCTCTCGCCCTTGGACACGCTGGAGCCCTTGGCGGAGAAGTTGATGACGTCCGCGCTGAGGCGCTTGGCGGCGGCCTCGAAACTGATGCGCGTGCGCGTCGAGTCCTCGAAGAACAGGTTGACCACCGTCTTGCCGCGCAGCGTGGGCAGCTTGCGGATCTCGCGCTCCTGCGTGGCGGCCATCTGCGCCGCCGTGTCCAGAATGAGCACGGCCTCCTCCCGGCTGAGGTCCTGAGTGCCGAGGAGGTGCTTCATCGCTCGCCTCCGGTCAGGATGACCGCGTCTTCGCCGTCGACCTCCGTGAGGTGGACATCCACCCTTTCCGAACGCGAGGTGGGGATGTTCTTGCCCACAAAGTCGGCTCGGATCGGCAGCTCCCGGTGCCCCCGGTCCAC
Source organism: Demequinaceae bacterium UBA4004 (assembly GCA_002384765.1). The sequence goes on along the minus strand of DGBM01000268.1, from coordinate 288 downwards.
CAACACAGCCAACTGGACCGATTGCGGCCTGCCCACGTCCTTGACCGCGTCGAGTGCGGCCCTGATGGTGCGACCCGTGTGGAAGACGTCGTCGACCAGGATGACCACGGCGTCGTCGATCCCCTGCGGAGGCAAGGTGGTGGGCCCGATGGTGCGGGTCGGTTGGCGGTACAGGTCATCGCGATACATCGTGATGTCGAGCGCGCCGCAGCGTTCGCGCGCGTCGAATCCGCTTTCCACGGTGGCGATCTTTGCCGCCAGCCGCTCGGCCAGCGGAAGCCCGCGCGT
>DGBM01000284.1 GCA_002384765.1 Demequinaceae bacterium UBA4004 | reverse complement strand
AGCATGCCGGGCAGCGACTTGTCGCAACCCGCAAGAGTGACTGAGCCGTCGAGGCGCTCCGCCATCATGACCGTCTCGACCGAATCCGCGATGAGATCGCGCGACACGAGCGAGTAGTGCATGCCCTCGTGTCCCATGGAGATGCCGTCCGAGACGGAAATGGTGCCGAACTCGAGCGGATAGCCGCCAGCGGCGTGCACGCCCTCCTTCGCGGCCTGCGCGAGCCGCTGCAGCGACAGGTTGCACGGCGTGATCTCGTTCCACGAGCTCGCGATGCCGATCTGGGGCTTGACCCAGTCGTCGTCGCCCATGCCCACGGCGCGGAGCATGCCGCGCGCGGCAGTCGCCTCCAGACCGTCGGTCACCTGGCGGGAACGGGGCTTGATGTCTGGCGTCTTTGTCATAGTCGCGAGTCTAGGACTGGCGCGGGCGTCGCCGCCTCCGATCGGGAAAAACCGCGTTTGACATTGACGTAGCGTCAACTTCTACAGTGGTCGACATGGACCTTGACACCGACGCGGACCACGACATCGGGCGGGTGGCGAAGATGAGCGGCGTCACCAGCCGGACCCTGCGCCACTACGACGACATCGGCCTGCTCAATCCCACCAGGACGGGGCCCGACGGCCGCCGCCGCTACGGCCCGCCGGAGTTGCTCCGGCTGCAACACATCCTGGTGCTGCGGGAGCTCGGCACCAGCCTGGACCGCATCGCGGCCATCGTCGATTCCGACGACCCCTCCACCGCGATCGCCCTGCTGCGCGACCACCTCACGGGTCTCACCGCCGAGCGCGAGCGCTACGCCCGTTTGGCGGCCACCGTGGCCCGCACCATCGACTCACTCGAGAAGGGAAAGCCCATGACCGCCTCGCAGATGTTCGACGGCTTCGATCACGAGCACTACGAGCCCGAGGCGCGCGAGCGCTGGGGCGACGACGCCGTGGATCGCGCCAACGCCAGTTGGCAGGGGCTCGGCGAGGAGGGGAAGAGGCGCCACATGCGCACCGACCGGGAAATCGTCGAGGCGCTCGGCGCGGCGGTGCGGGTCGGCTTTGCGGCGGACAGCCCCGAGGTGCAGGAGATCGTCGCGAAGCATCACGCGTGGCTGAGCGAGATCTGGACCCCCGACGCGGACGCATACCGTTCCCTGACGCAGATGTATGTGGACGACGACCGCTTCCGTGCCCACTACGACGAGGTGGCGCCCGGCGCGGCGGAGTTGCTCAGGGATGCGGCGGCCGAGTTTGCGCGTAGCAGGTTGTCGATGGAATAGTTGACACATCACCATTGTTCACGGGACAGACCGCCAACGACGCCGGCCGACACCTACGCCCCTCACCAAGGAGTCTTCATGCGCATCGGCTACATCGTCGGATCCCTGTCTAGCACCTCGATCAACCGCAAGCTCGCGCGCGCCTTCGTTGCGCTCGCCCCGGAAGGCATCGAGCTCGTCGAACTCAATTACAAGGAACTGCCCGTCTACAGCCCCGACGTCGACGGTGACTACCCGCAGGCCGCGCTGGACTGGAAGTCCTCGATCGAGAGCGTCGACGGCATCATCATCCTGACCCCCGAGTACCTGCGCTCCATCCCCGGCGCGCTGAAGAACGCGATCGACTGGGCGTCGCGGCCGTGGGGCACCAACTCCTTCAACGGCAAGCCCGTGGCGATCGCCGGCGCATCGATGGGCGCCATCGGCACCGCGGCTGCCCAGCAGCACTTGCGCGCCGTGCTCGGCCACCTCAACGCGCCGACCCTCGGCCAGCCCGAGGTGTTCCTCCAGTACCGCGCCGACGCCTGGGATGCGGAAGGTGCACTCGTGGACGAGCAGACCACCGCCCTGCTCCAAGGATTCCTTGCGGCCGTGGTCACGCACGTCGACCGTTACGCCACCGTCGCCGCCTAACAGACTCGGTCTCACCTCTGTCCGCCCGCCCGGGAACACTTCGGCGGGCGGCGAGGTTCTGCAGTCATGACCTCGCTGTGGTGGATCCGCCGTGACGCCCGGCTGAACGACAACCCGGCACTGCTCGAAGCACAAGGCGACGGCCCCGCAGCCGCCGTCTTCGCGTGGTCGCCCGCGGTGCGACTGTGGTCCGGACGGCGCCGGGCGCACCTGGCACGCGTGCTGTGGAGCCTGAGCGAGGACACCGGTCGCAGCGTCGGGGTCCGCCACGGCGATCCCGCCGACGTGGTGCTGGAGGCGGCCCGCGAGGTGGGGGCCACCGTGGTGTGCGCCCAGCACGAGTACTCCCCCAGCGGACTGCGCGAGCAACGGGCGGTAGAGGAGGCCCTCACGCACGACGGCCGCCACCTGCGGCTGGTCGGCTCGCCCTACGCCGTGGCCCCCGGCCGCGTCCTCAAAGCCGATGGCACCGAATACCAGGTATTTACCCCGTTTCGACGCGCGTGGCGCGACCACGGCTGGCGCCGGCCGGCCGCCCCGGCCGATCCACGCGGGTTCGTGCCCGTCTCCTCGGACATCGACCTGGATCACGACGCCGCCCTGGGAGACATTCAGGATCCCCTCGGATACCCGCCGCCCTTCACGGAGACGGCGTGGCTGGAACGCCTGAGCGACTTTGTCGCGGGACCCCTGGCGCAGTACACGAGCGAGCGCGACCTGCCGAACGTCGATGCCACGTCCCGCATGAGCATTCCGCTCGCCTACGGTCAGGTGCATCCGCGCACCCTGCTGGCGGCGGCGGAGGATGCGGCGACGGCCAACCCTGACCTGAGCGCCAGTGCGGCCACGTTCACGTCGGAAGTGGCGTGGCGCGAGTTCCACGCCAACGTGCTGTTTCACCACCCCGACGCGCTGCGCACGTCGCTGCGCCAGGTCATCCCGGACGATGCCTGGGCCACCGGCAAGGAGGCGGACGACGCCTTTGACGCATGGCGAGACGGGCGCACGGGCTTCCCCTTGGTCGATGCGGGAATGCGGGAGATGGCCGCCACGGGCATGATGCACAACAGGGTGCGGATGGTCGTAGCCAGTTTTCTCATCAAGGATCTGCACGTGCCATGGCAGCGCGGAGCCGACCACTTTCGGCGCGGGCTGCTCGACTACGACGACGCGCAGAACCAGCTCAACTGGCAGTGGGTCGCGGGCACCGGACGCGACGCGGCGCCCTACTTTCGGGTCTTCAACCCCGACGGCCAGGGTGACAAGTTCGACCCCTTGGGCGCCTACGTGCGCCGCTGGCTGCCCGATCTGGACACGCCCGCCTACCCCGAACGCATCGTCGATCACCAGCAGGAACGGCAGATCGCGCTCACCGACTTCACGCGGGGAAAGCGCCCATCACCACAAAGTTGACGGGATCGTCCCCGCGGCGGCGCGCATCGATCTGGCGCTTCACCAGGTCCGTGAACCGGCGATTGGTGAGCACCTCGACCCCCGCCACATGGGGGACGATGACGCACTGAGGCGCCGACCACAACGGATGCCCCGAAGGCAACGGCTCCGGGTCGGTCACGTCCAGCGCCGCGAACAGCCGCTTGGTGGTGAGCTCGGCAAGCAGGGCGTCCGTGTCGACCACCTTGCCGCGCCCTACGTTGATGAGCAGCGCGCCGTCGGGCATCGCCGCCAGGAACGCGGCGTCCACGAGCTTGTCGGTCCCGTCGGTGTGGGGCGTCACGATGATCACGATGTCGAAGTCGGGCAACAAGGTGGGCAGGTCCTCCGCGGCGTGCACGACGGTCCCGTCGGGCGCAATGCGCGCGGACCGTGCCACCCCCTCGACGTGCACCTCACTTGCGCGCAGTCTCACCCCAATCGCCGCGCCGATGCTGCCGTAGCCGACCACGAGCGCGCGCGAGTCGGCCAGGCTGCGGGTATCGAACTTCGGCTCCCAGGACCCCCGCGATTGCGCCTCGAGAAACTGGGGAAGCAGACGCCGGCTCACCAGCGCCAACGCCAACGTCATCTCGGCCACACGCGAGTCGTGAACTCCCCTGGCGTTGGCGAGCGATACGCCCGCGGGCACGAACGGAAGCGCGTGCTCGAAACCTGCTGACGGAATCTGGATGACCTTGAGCTGCGGGCACTGGGCGAGACGGCCGTACACGGTGCGCCCGCCCGAGTAGTGACGCAGGCACGCGATCGTGATGCGTTCGCGCTCGGTCTCGGGCGCGTCAGTCTCCGCCGGATCCCACACGATGACCCGGGCGTCGTCGCCCACGGGTCCCAGTGCATCGGCGATGGCCTGTTCGGGAACGGAAACCGTGATCATGGGGCCAGTCTTTCACTGGCGGCTCCTGCAGTGACACCGGTGCGACGGGGGACACCCCCCGTCGACCTCGCCAAAAGCGGGTCGGCCACACCGACAAGAGGCGAAACCGATAACGTTTTCTTTTTCGACGTGCGGTGCGCGGTAGCATTCGCCACATGGACACACCCGGACGGGTCAAACTCGCGGATGTCGCCGCACGCGCCGGGGTGTCGGTGGCGACCGTCTCCAAGGTCGTCAACGGACGCTACGGCGTCGCCAAACAGACGATCGCTACGGTTCAGGAGGTCATCGACGACCTCGGGTATGTGGGAAATCTGGGGGCGTCCGGGCTGCGCAACTCGCGCACCAACGTGGTGGGCATCCTGGTCGCCGACTTCGAGCCCTACTCCAGCGAACTCATCAAGGGAGCGGCCCGCGCAACCAACGGCACCCCCTACGACGTGATGGCGTATGCAGGTGGAGACGGCTCCGGGTGGGAGCGCCGGTCGCTTGCGCGACTGGGCGGCACGCTGATCGACGGTGCCGTGGTGGTGACGCCCACGTCGCTCGATGCTGCGATCTCCCTGCCAGTGGCTGCGGTTCACCCTCACTACTCCTCGACCTGGCTGCCTCACATCGACTGCGACAACGCCGGCGGCGGCGAGTCCGCGGCAACTCACCTCATCGAACTCGGCCACCGCCGGATCGCGTTCATCGGCGGCCGCCAATCGGCCGATTCCTCGGAACTGCGCGAGACCGGATTTCGGGACGCGATGCGGCAGGCAGGAATTCCCGTGACCGAGGACTTGGTCCGCTATTCGCGGTTCGATCCCGATGCCGCTCACCAGATCGCCAGCGCGCTCCTGTCGTTACCCGAGCCGCCCACGGCAATCATCGCGGCGAACGACCTCACGGCCATGCGCGTCATGGACGCGGCACGTGCGCGAGGCCTCCGCGTCCCCGAGGACGTGTCCATCGTCGGCTTTGACGACGTCCCCGAAGCGCTCCTGTGCGACCCGCCCCTGACCACGGTGAGGCAACCGCTGCAGGCCATGGGTGCCGCCGCGATGACAATGCTTCTTGCCATCCTCGACGGGCGCGAGCACGATCAACACCTTCGCATGGACACCGAGCTGATCGTGCGCTCGACCACCGCGCCACCCCGCGTCTCGCAGTGAACCGGCCGCGCTCGCGCGGTCCCGCGTAGCGGCTCAGGAGCCTCGAGGACCGCGCGCACCTAGGAATACAGCTGCCTTGTTGCGTCGGCGTATTGCGTCCGCACGTGCGGTTGCGGATCCGGATCAATATGCGTGTCCATCTCGACCGACCAGCCGGGGCGTTCGCCCACGAGCGACCACGCGGCCTGCACCGCCGCGCCCAGCGCCACGTACTCCCCTGGCTTGGGAATGTCGATCGGCAGTCCGAACACCTGTGCCGCAGCCCTGCCCACTGCGGGGTTGAACGCGGCGCCGCCCACCAGCAGCACACGCTTGGCTTCCAGCCCGTGCGCACGCACGGCGTCGATGCCATCCGCGAGGCCGCACAGCATTCCCTCGACGTGAGCCCTGGCGATGTTCGCCCGAGTGGAGGAGGACAGGGTCAGGCCCACCAGGCTCGCCGTGGCATCGGGGCGATTCGGAGTGCGCTCGCCCTCGAAATAGGGGACCAGGACCACACCTCCTGCACCCGGTTCAGCCGACAGGGCCAACTCGGCCAATCCGTCAAAGTCGACATCCAGTAGCCGGGCCGCGGAGTCGAGCACCCGCGCGGCGTTGAGAGTCACGACGATCGGCAGGAACTGGCCGCCCGCGTCGGCGAATCCCGCGATGGTGCCGCTGGCGTCGGTGACGGGCTCAGGGGTCACGGCGAAGACCGTTCCCGACGTGCCAAGCGAGACGACGATGTCCCCCTCGCCGGCGCCGAGCCCCAGGCCCGCACCCGCGTTATCTCCCGCTCCGGGGCCGATCACAATCTCCGTCGGGCCGTCGTAGCCCACCGTGCCCGCACGCCCGTCGGGGGCGATCACCGTGGGCACCACCGCGTCGTGTCCGAGCGCGGCCACGAGCAGGTCGCGATCGTACTCGCCCGTGGTGGGGCTCCAATATCCGGTTCCGGAGGCGTCCGAACGATCCGTGGTGAGCGCGTCCAGTCGCGGACCCAACGGCGACTCCCGTGCGGGCCCGTAGCCCATGAGTCGCCACGTGAGCCAGTCGTGCGGCAAGGCGACCGCTGCGACCTTGGCGGCGTTCTCTGGCTCCGCGTCGCGCAGCCAGCGCAGCTTGGTCACTGTGAAGGACGCGACCGGCACCAGTCCGGTACGACGCACCAGGTCCTCGGCCCCAAACTCCTCGATCAGGTCGCGTGCGGCCCGCGCGGATCGCGTGTCATTCCACAGCAGCGCCTCACGCACGACGTTGCCGTCGGCGTCGAGCGCGACCATGCCGTGCTGTTGGCCGCCGACGCTGATCGCGGCGACGTCGCCGATGCCGCCCGCGTCGGCCTGGGCCGCCAGCAGCGCCGTCCACCAGTGGTCGGGGTGGACTTCGGTGCCGTCGGGATGCGAGGCGCGGCCCGAACGGACCACCTCGCCGGTTTCGAGGTCGCGCACGACCACCTTGCAGCTTTGCGTGGAGGAGTCGACTCCTGCGACGAGCGTCATTGCTGTCTCCTTGACTTTCGGATGAGGTGTGCCGCGAGGCCACCCCGCCGCCGGCGTGACATCGGGGGCGGCGGGCCGGTAGGTGGTTCGCTAGCCGCGGGCACCCATCAGGTGCTCGGCCGCGAGCTGCTGCAGACGGACAAAGCCGTAGCCCTTCGCGTCGTAGTACGAGTCGGCGTCGAACGTCTCGTAGACGCTCGTGTCGGCGATCAGGTCGGCGACGGACTCGTCGGCGCCCAGCGTCGTCTGCGCAAGCTGGTCCTGCTTGGTCGCCTTGATGGCCTCCTGGACCTCAGGGTCGGCGCGGAAGGCCGCGGCCCGCTCCTTGAGCAGCAGGTACATGCGCATGTTGGCCCTCGCCGATTCCCACACGCCGTCGATGTCTTCCGTGCGAGACGGCTTGTAGTCAAAGTGGCGGGGGCCGGTGTACGCGGGCTTGCCGTCGGGGCCGTCGCTCTCCAGCAGGTCGACGAGCGAGAACGCGTTGTACAGGTCGCCATGACCAAAGACCATGTCCTGGTCATACTTGATGCCGCGCTGTCCGTTGAGGTCGATGTGGAAGAGTTTACCGTGGTCGAGCGCCTGAGCGACGCCAGCCGTGAAATTCAGCCCGGCCATCTGCTCGTGACCGACCTCGGGGTTCAGGCCCACCATCTCGGGGTGATCCAGGGTAGTGATGAACGCCATCGCGTGTCCGACTGTCGGAAGCAGGATGTCGCCACGGGGCTCGTTGGGCTTGGGCTCGATCGCGAACCTGATGTCGTAGCCCTTGTCAATCACGTACTGACCGAACAGGTTGGCCGCCTCGCGGTAGCGCTCGAGTGCCACGCGAATGTCCTTGGAGAAGTCATACTCAGCTCCCTCACGCCCGCCCCACATGACGAAGGTCTTCGCGCCGAGCTCGGCAGCCAGGTCGAGGTTGCGGAGCACCTTGCGCACCGTGAAACGACGCACGTCGCGGTCGTTCGAGGTGACGCCACCATCCTTGAAGACGGGGTGCGAGAACGTGTTCGTGGTGATCATCGGAATGGTCATGCCGGTGTCATCGCAAGCCGTCTTCAGGGCGTCGATGGCAGCCCGACGGTCGGCGTCAGAGCAACCGAACGGGAACAGGTCGTCGTCGTGGAAGGTCATTCCATAGGCGCCAAGCTCGGAGAGTTTGTGAATGGCCGTGACAGCGTCGATCGGCCCGCGGGTGGCCGAGCCGAAGGGATCTTGTGCGGCCCAGCCGATGGTCCACAGACCAAAGGTGAACTTGTCTTCGGGTGTGGGAGTGGTCGCCATGGTGAGGCTCCGATCTTCTTTGATCAATAGTTGTTAGTGCGAACTTATTAGCGGACTCGTCGCTTGTCAACACCTTCCGGGAGAGCTGCATGTGTCTCGGAGGCGACTGCAATCTGCCAGTGTGCGAACCGTGACGCTTGTCCGGTTGGAGCATCGGTTATATGTTGTCAGCATCCACTTACTGTGATGTTGCAAGACGAAACCCCAGCAAAGGAGCCACGGATGGGCGACCGCTTGAAGCAGTACGACCCATGCGGAGCGCCGCGTGGCACCTCGTCGTTCTCAGCGGGTCGTGGCAGCCGCGTCGACGCGACGCGGCGCCACAACCTGTCGACCATCCTGACGGCGGTGCACCACCACCCGGGGATGTCTCGGGCGGACCTGACGCGCCAGACGGGTCTGAATCGCTCGACGGTGGGAGTGTTGGTCGCCGAGCTCGCGGACCTGGGTCTGGCGCGTGAGATAGCTCCTGGGGAGCATGCTTCGCGTGGACGCCCGAGCCCTCACGTGTACCCGCGAACCGATGTCTTGGCGCTCGCCATCAATCCCGACCTCGACGCCGTCACCATCGGCCTCGTCGGGCTCGGCGGAACGCTTCACCGGCGCGTGCGACACGAGTGGAAGAGCCCTCCCACAGTGGCGCAGACCGTCGACGCGGTCACCCAGGTCTTCCGCGAACTCCGCGACGAGGTGGGTCCCGCCAACATCGTGCTTGGAGCCGGCGTGGCCGTGCCGGGTCTGGTGCGATCCGAGGACTCGTTCGTGGTGCGCGCCCCCCACCTCGACTGGACCAACGAGCCGCTCGGCGACCTGTTGGCGGAGGCGCTCGGCATTCCGGTGGTCATCCGCAACGATGCGAGGGTCGCCACGATCGCCGAGTCGGTGTTCGGTGCCGGCCGCGCAGTGCGAGACGTGGTCTACCTGAATGGCTCGCGGTCCGGAATCGGTGGTGGCGCCGTGGTCGACGGCATCATCTTGCGGGGGCATTCGGGTTTTGGTGGAGAGCTTGGACACACCGTTGTGGCCGGCAGGCGCGAACAGTGTCACTGCGGTCGCCGCGGTTGCCTCGAGACGGAAGTGAGTCTTTCGAAGTTGCTGGTGGCGTTAGGGCGCGACAGCGTGGACCTCGTTGACCTCGACGACGAGCTGGCTCGGGCCGGCGCCGACCCTACCGTTCGCGCCGAGATCCAGCGTCAGTTGGGAGTGCTTGCGGGTGCCATCGGCAACGTCATCTCGATCTTCAACCCGGAGCTGGTGGTGTTGGCGGGATTCTTGGGGTCCTTGTACGCGGCAGCACCAGCCGTGCTCGATGGGGCGGTCGCCAAAGAATCTTTCGCCCAGATTTGGGCGGGCACCCGCATCGAGCGAGCCCAACTCGGCGGTCGCGTGCACTTGGTGGGTGCCGCCGAACTCGCGTTCCTGCCGCTGCTGCGCGATCCCGCTTCCTTCAAGCGCGACGCGCCACAGTCGTAACCCGTTGCCCGT
>DGBM01000133.1 GCA_002384765.1 Demequinaceae bacterium UBA4004 | reverse complement strand
GCTAGAGGCGCGCGGCGACCAGTTCGGCGAGTTGCACAGCGTTGAGTGCCGCACCCTTGCGCAGGTTGTCGCCCGAGACAAAGAGTGCCAGTCCGCGATTCTCCGGTACACCCGGGTCCTGACGAATGCGTCCCACGAGGCTGACGTCGCCGCCGGCCGCCTTCAACGGAGTGGGGACCTCTTCTACGTTCACCCCGGGTGCCCCGTTCAGCAGTTTGTAGGCGCGTGCAGGCGTGAGGGGAGCGGAGAACTCGGCGTTGATCGACAGCGAGTGACCGGTGAACACGGGAACGCGCACGCAGGTGCCCGACACCAGCAGCCCAGGCAGACCCAGGATCTTGCGCGACTCGTCGCGAAGCTTGCGTTCCTCGCCCGTCTCGTTGGAGCCGTCGTCGATCACGGACCCGGCCATGGGGATCACGTTGAAGGCGATGGGTTCGGTGTACACGGCCGGATCGGGCATCGCCGCCGCGGCCCCGTCGTGGACCAGCCCGGTGGCCTCTGGGGAGGCGGCCTTGATCTGCCCGTCGAGTTCGCGCACACCCGCCAGGCCCGAGCCCGACACCGCCTGATAGCTCGACACGATGAGCCGCGTCAGGCCGGCTTCCGCGTGCAACGCCTTCAGGACGGGCATGGCGGCCATGGTGGTGCAGTTGGGGTTCGCGACGATGCCCTTGGGGATCGAGTCGAGGTCCTCCGGGTTGACCTCGCTCACCACGAGGGGCACATCGGGATCCATGCGCCAGGCGGACGAGTTGTCGATGACGATCGCGCCCGCTGCCGCAAATCTGGGGGCGTACTCGGCGGACGGTCCTCCCCCGGCCGAGAACAGCGCGATGTGGATGCCTGAGTAGTCGCCGCTCGCGATGTCCTCGACCACGATCTCGCGGCCCAGGTGCTCCAGCGTGGTCCCGGCCGAGCGCGACGACGCGAAGAAGCGCACGGTCGCCTCCGGGAAGCGCTCGGCGACGAGGCGGCGCATCACGGCGCCCACCTGGCCGGTCGCTCCGACGACAGCAAGGGTGAGATCGGCAGCCACGACGCTCACAGTCCCGCGCCTCCGTAGACGACGGCCTCGGCCTGGGTGGAGTCAAGACCGAAGGCGGTGTGGACGGCGCGGACCGCGGTGTCGAGCATGTCGGCGCGCGTCACCACCGAGATGCGGATTTCCGAGGTGGAGATCATCTCGATGTTGACGCTCGCGTCGCGCAGCGCCGCGAAGAAGCGTGCCGACACACCGGAATTGGAGCGCATGCCAGCGCCGATCAACGAGATCTTGCCGATGGCGTCGTCCGTGACCAGTTCGGCGTAGCCGATGAGCGCCTTGTCCGCCTCGATGGCTTTCTTGGCGTCGGAGACGGAGGCCGTGGGCAACGTGAACGAAATGTCGGTCACCCCAGTCACCACTGCCGAGACGTTCTGGACGATCATGTCGATGTTGACCTCGGCGCGCGCGACGGCCTCGAACAGGCGGGCGGCGGAGCCGGGCACGTCGGGAACTCCGATGACCGTGATCTTGGCCTCGGAGCGATCGTGTGCGACTCCAGCGATGATGGCGTTTTCCATGGTGTCTCCTTCAGTCTCGCCCACAACCCACGTGCCTTCAAGGCCGGAGAAGGACGAGCGGACGTGAATGGGTACGTTGAACCGGCGGGCATATTCGACGCAGCGGGGCATCAGCACCTTGGCGCCCGAGGCCGCCATGTCGAGCATTTCCTCGAAGGTGATGCGGTCGATCTTGCGTGCGGACGGCACCACCCGGGGATCGGCGGTGAACACGCCGTCGACGTCGGTGTAGATCTCGCACACGTCGGCGTTGAGCGCGGCCGCGAGCGCGACGGCGGTGGTGTCCGAACCACCGCGGCCTAGAGTCTGGATGTCTTGGCTTTCCTGGTTGTACCCCTGGAATCCGGCGACGATGGCGATGTCGCCGGCGTCAATCGCGTCGCGCAGACGGCCCGGGCTGACCTCGATGATGCGCGCGCGGCCGTAGGCGCCGGCCGTGATGACGCCCGCTTGAGGGCCGGTGAAGGACTGGGCGCCCTGGCCCAGATCGCGGACCGCCATGGCCAGCAGCGACATGGAGATGCGCTCGCCCGCGGTCAGGAGGATGTCCATCTCGCGCGGGTGCTCGTCCGCGGAGATGGCCGCGGCCAGTGCGATGAGCTCGTCGGTGGTGTCACCCATGGCGGAGACGGTGACCACCACGTCGTGCCCCGCCTGCTTGGTCTCGACGATGCGACGGGCCACGCGCTTGATCGCGTCGGCATCCGCGACGGAGGAACCTCCGTACTTCTGCACCACGAGAGACATCGCTCAACTCCGGACTTCTTGAGGGTTTCGCCCACCTGGACGCGCGACCAGTGTAGTGNNGACCAGGATCACCCGATGTCAACCTCGTACCCAACGAAAGGCAGTGCCTCGAGCGTGATGACCATTGTGACGACAACTGCCCCCGCCCTCGAGGCGCACGGCGTGCGTAGGGCCTTCGGTGCAGTGCAGGCCGTGGTGAACGCCAGCCTGTCCGTGGAGCCAGGTTCCGTGACGGCCCTCATCGGCCCCAACGGTTCCGGCAAGACCACCCTGATGCTCATGCTGGCCGGGCTTCTCCGGCCCGATGGCGGGGACGTGCGGGTGGGCGGCCTCAGCCCGATCACACACCCCAAGGCCGCGCGCACCGCTGTGGGGTGGATGCCCGACGTGCTGGGCACCTGGGAGTCCCTCACCTGCAGCGAGACCCTCGTGACCTTTGCCCGTGCGTACGGGCTTTCCCCAGCCGACGCCGATGCTCGGGCCTTNNGTGCGCGAACTGGGCGCCGAGGGCAAGGCCGTGCTGGTCTCCTCGCACGTGCTCGCCGAGCTGGACGAGATGGTGGACGACGCGATCTTCATGTCCAAGGGCGTGACCCTGGGCGAGGCTGCCGATGCTGAGGTGGCGAGGGCGCGCACCCGCTGGCGCCTTGTCGCCGTCGAGGGGGACTTGGGGGCGGCCCTCGCGAAGGCGTCGCGCGACTTCACGTTGGAGGAGGTCCCGCAAGGGACGGCCGCCGTGGTGAGCGTCAGCGGTGACGCCGACGCTGCCGCACTCGTGGCCGCCTTGGTGGGCGAGGGGATCAAGGTGGCAAGAATCGCGCCGGTGGGTTCCGCCCTTGAACAGGCGTACCTGACGATGGAGACGGAGCGGCGATGACCACCACCACACAGCCCCCAGTGCCCGCCGCGGCTCCCTCGTCGGCNNCAGCGCGTGCGCTCCACCAAGTGGAAGTGGGCGCTCGTCTCCGTCGCCGTCCTGATTGGCGGCATCACGTTCCTCGTGTGGGGAGCGAATCACGCCTTTGGCTCGGACTCCGGCGGAGACTACGGCGGCCCGGGCGATGTGGTCTTTGGGCTCGTTGTCTTCTTCGTGCTGTTCTTGGGACTCGTGGTGTCGCCCACCCTGTCCGCCACGAGCATCAACGGCGACGTCCGCGACGGCACCATGGCCCCTCTTCAGGCCACCGCCCTATCAGCGGCCGACATCGTGCTGGGCAAGTTGCTGGCGTCGTGGGCCGCGTCCCTCGCGTTCCTCGCGGTCGCCCTGCCCTTCATCACGATCGCCTACTTTGACGGGCGCATGCCCGCGCTGGCGATGCTCACGGTGGTGCTGGTGCTGGCTATCGAGTTGCTAGTGGTGTGTGCGATCGGCTTGGGGTGGTCCGCCCTGACCGCCCGCACATCGGCGTCGGCCGTGCTGACGTACAC
>DGBM01000155.1 GCA_002384765.1 Demequinaceae bacterium UBA4004 | reverse complement strand
ACCGCTCCACCCTGCACCCGTAGCCCGCACTGGTTGACGATCGGGTGATGTCAGCGAGCGTCACCAGTCCGCGCTCAAGCACTCTCAGCGGAGTGGACGCCATCGCCCCACGATCGTCGACTAAGCGGAGGCCCTGGCCGACGCGCACGGAGACGTCGCAGGCCGCACATGTCAACAACCACTCACAACCGACACACGCGTCCCACCGCGTCGCTACTCACTCGCCCCGGAGGGGCCCACTCCTTCGACGAGCACAGGAGGTACAGCCTCCACTCCTTCGACGGCCACAATCCAATGCTCGTCGACCGTTGAAGGTGCCGTTAGCCGTTGAGGACGTGCTCGACCGAGTAGAAGCGCGCGGCGGCACCAGCGAATAGGTCGCTCTTCTCCTCGGTGCTCGCGCCCTGCGCGATCAGTTTGAACGCGTTCCACAGTGTGGTGTAGTCAGCGCCCCAGCGGTCCACCGGGAAATTGCTTTCGAACATCGCACGCGAGGCGCCGAACGCCTCGATGCAGGTCTCGAGGTAGGGACGGAACAACTCAGCCAACCGCACGGATGTCATTGGTGCGCCCGATCCCAGATCGTCGAGCGCGCAGAAAGGCATGGCTAGTCCGCCCAGCTTGACCGTCACGTTCGGGCAGGATGCGAGCTCGGTGATCGCGGCTTTCCATCCGGCGAAACGTTCCTGCCGGCGTCCCTGGTAGACCCCCAACCCAAGCGGTGTGCCCGCGTGATTGAGCACGATCGGCTGCTCTGGGAAGTCTCGAGCCAGACTGATCACCTCATGCAGCTGCGGCTCGAGGACCCAGGCATCAAACGTCAATCCACGCTTGCCAAGCTCGTTGAGGCCTTCGCGAAAGGTCGAGTCGGAGTACAGCGACGCCGGTGCGCGACCCAGCGGTCCCAGCACGTCCGGGTCGGGGTCGTGTGCGCCGATGTGGCGAATACCCCGGAATCGGCCGTTCCCGGCAGCGACCGCGGCATCGAGGACGGTGCCGACTGCGGAGCCAAGTGTCAGATCCGCTTGGCCGACGATCCCTGCGCAGGCGCGGAACGGCCCGTAGAGCCCGCTCGCCGATCGCGCCGCCACACCGTTGACGTACTCGACCTCCCCGACGGGCTTTAGCTCGTCCGGGCCGTCCGCGCGGTAGAAGGAGTGACACTGCAGGAAGACCGTGCCGACAACGTTGTGCCCACTTTCGCGACAATCATTGAAGAGCTCCTCGAAGAGGTAGCGCGGCGATTGCCGCCGGATCGCCCCGAACGGGTGCACCATGTCAGGAGTCGGCGACAGAGCCGTCGTATCCCACAGGTGGTGATGAGGATCGATGATCGGCAGGTCCGGTTCGAGCGCTTCTTCAGTCATATACGTGTCTCCCGTCCCGCCCAATAGGGCTCGCGCAGCTTACGTTTGAAAATCTTGCCCGAATCCTCGCGCGGCAGTACGTCATCAAACGCCACCACCTTCGGGATCTTGTAACTCGTCAACACTCCACGCAGGTCCGCGCGAATCGTTTCGGCTGTCAGCTGCGCACCGGGCTCCAACTGGACGTGGGCGCACACCATCTCGCCAAACTCGTCGTCAGGAATACCGAACACCGCACAATCGGCGACGCCGGGAATCCGCTGCAACTCGGCCTCAACCTCGGCCGGATAGATATTGGCGCCGCCCGAGATGATCATCTGGCTCTTGCGATCACATAAGTAAAGGAAGCCATCAGCGTCGAAGTACCCGATGTCGCCGGGAGCGATGAGGCCATCGCGGTCCATCTCGCGCCGCTTCTCGGGCGCGTTCTGGTAGGTGAAATCGGATCGCCGGCGTCCGCGTCCGATGACCTCGCCGACCTCGCCCGGGGGCACATCGGCGCCTTGATCATCAACGATCCGCAGATCGGTGTCAGGCATGATGCGGCCGACCGATCCTGGGTGCTCGAGCCACTCCTGGGACGAAATATGGGTTACGTTCCCCATCTCCGTCGTGCCGTAATACTCCCAGATGACGGGGCCCCACCAATCGATCATCGCGTGCTTCACCGGTGCCGGGCACGGTGCGGCGGCGTGGGCGACGTACTCCAGGCTCGACAGGTCGTACTTGTTGCGCACCTCGGCGGGAAGCCTGAGTAAGCGCACAAACATGATCGGCACGAGGTTCAGATGAGTGATTCGGAATCGCGCGATCGCCGCCAGCAACTCCTCGGGATCGAACCGCGGCATGATCAGCACGTTGACACCTATGGGGATCGAAAAGATCGAGTGCGCATTCGGTGCTGCGTGATAAACCGGCCCGACAACCGCCGTAGTGATGGTTTCGGGCGTCCGTCGCCCCTCCAGGACGTCGGTATAACCGTAGGACCACCCCAGCATCTGGGCTGTCGCAGCCTGTTCGTCGGGAGTGGACGGCGGACGGCGCACGCCTTTCGGCAGCCCCGTTGTGCCCGACGTGTAAAGGATCGTGCTGGGAGGCTCCAACGCGGGCTCTTCTCGCGTGGGAGCGGCGTCGACCAGCGTGCGCCAGATGAGGCTGCCCTCGGCAGGTCGGCCTTGCTCGGCCGAGATTCCGTAGGCGGTGCGCACCTCGCGAGGCGTCTCCACCTCGACGACCGTTACGTCCTCGGGGACGACATCGATCATCGCGGCCAGCAGGTCGGCGTGGATTACCAGGACTTTGGCCGCGCAGTCGGTGAGCAGATAGCGCGCCTCGTCGGGCGTGCAGTGCCAGTTCATGGCGACTGGATAGGCACCGAGCATTCCGGTGGCGAAACTGGCCTCGAAGTACGCCGGTTCGTTGCGCATGCACAACGCCACGCCGTCACCCGCGCTCACGCCCAGCCCCTGCAAGACACTCGCGGCTTTCGTGGCCCGTGACATCAGTTCCTCAGCCGAGGAGCGGCGCTCCGCACCCTCAATCCAACCCATCGCTACCGACTCTCTCTAAGCCCGCTCTCGTTTCTTAAGCCCGTTCTCGTTTGTCCCCGACGTACACCGACGTTTTTGTCCCCGACGTACACCGACGTTCCCGGGCGACCACCCCACGATCGTCGACCGGAGAGAGGCCAAAGGGCGAACGAGCGGAGACGCCGCAGGGCGCATGTGTCAGTAAGTCACTACGGACTCATGCGGCCTTCGACGTCTCCACGCCTCGCTCCGCTCGGCTGGTCGGCGATCGTGGGTAGCACCACAGAGGTGGGTCAACGACCGCGGATATTGCTAGGAAGCGGTGAAGTTGGCCTCGCGGCGGGCGAGGTTGGCGGCGACGCCTTCGGCGCAGTCAGCGGTGTCCCACTGCCAGGTCTGCTCCGAGAGCTCACGCTCGAGGATCGCCTTGACGTCGGCGGCCAGCGAACCGCGCAGGGTCTCGCGGATCGAGGTGATCGCCAGCGGCGCGTTCGCCGCGATCGCCCTAGCGAGCTCCATCGCGCCTTCGAACGGATCATCGGCGAGTCGGTCGACCAGGCCCAACTCGAGCGCTTCCTCGCCCTTGACCGCGCGTGCGGTCAGCAGCATCTCGGCGGCCTTCTGCTCGCCGATCAGCCGCGGCAACGTGACGCTGAGCCCGAATCCCTGGTGGAAGCCGAGCTTCGCGAAGTTCGCGTGCAGCCGCGACTTGGCGTTCGCGACGCGGAAGTCGCCGACCAGCGCGAGGCCGAGCCCGCCGCCGACGGCAGCACCCTGCACCGCCGCAACGATCGGGGTCTTGATGTCGAACAGCTCGGCCGCCGAGCGGTACAACTCGCCGGAGATCTTCGCCCGCTCCGAGCCCAGACCGCCCTCGCCGAAGTTCGCGCCGGCGCAGAAGTTCTTGCCTTCTGAGCACAGCACGATCGCGCGGGTGTCTTTGTCGGCGTCCGCCTGCCGGCCGGCCTCGGCGAGTTCGCCGACGATTGCGTGGTCGAAGAAGTTGTTCGGTGCGCGCATGACGCGCAGAACCGCTACATATCCGTCTTTCGTGACTTCCAAGTCGCCCATAAGTGTGCGTCCTTTCATAAAGTTCTGCGGTGGGTTAGACCCGGATAACGTGCCGATAGCCGGGTCTAACCCACCGCAGAATCGATCTAGTTGAGTGCTTCGGAGCCGGCGACGACGACGTCGTTCAGCGAGCCGTGCTCGGCGACCGCCCTGCCGATGTCCTCGGCGAGCTGCTTTTCCTCGCCGAACTCGCCGCGCCACGCGTACAGCCGGCGAGTCAGTTGCTGCAGGCGGTACTCCTGCGTCATACCGATCGCGCCGTGCGCCTGGTGCGCCGCGCGCGCCGCCGTGGTGGCGTTCCGATTGGTGATCTGCTTGAGCGCCTTGATCTCGAACGGCGCAGGTCCACGAAGCAGCGCCAGTCCAGCACGATCTACGTTCAATGACGTCATGGTCGCCATCTGCGCGAGCGTGACGACGTGCTGCGCGACCGCCTGGAACCGACCGACTGGCTGACCGAACTGCACTCGCTCGTTGGTGTACTCCCGAGTGAGCTCAGCCATCGCCTCCATCGCGCCGGCCATCTGCGCCGAACGCGACAACGCCCCCGCGAGCAGGACGTCGGTCTTCGTGTCGCCGATGATCGTGCCGGAGATCCGGACGTCGTCGCTCGGCATCCCTGCCATGTCGACGCCTTGGCGAGTCACGTCGGGTTTGGCGGTGAACGCCTTGCCGTCAATGACACCGACCAGCAGCGCCGCGCCGCGGGCCCATGGGACCCGCTTCGCTTCACCGGTCACAACATCGCCGTTAACCGTCAGCGACGCGTCGGTCGGTACGACGGCAAGTGCGCCGTCGGGGATCTCAGCGCCGGCATCGGCCAGGATCGCCGCTGCCAGCATCGTCTCGGCGATCGGCAGCGGTGTGGCGTACTCACCGGCTGCGTGCAAGATCGCGAGCGCATCAAGGATTGTTCCGCCGGAACCGCCGGCTTCCTCCGGCACGCCGACCAACTGCAGGCCCATCGCGGTCACCTCGTCCCACAGCTTCTCCGGCGCGACGCCGTCGGTCTCGGCCTGGGTCACCACCTCGGGGGTACAACGCACGCTGAACAGGTCTCGAACGGTCGAGACCAGGTCTGCATCGGCTCGAACTGTCATCGCTTGTTCAATCCCTTCGCAATTACGGAGCGCAGAATCTCATTCGTACCGCCCCGGATCGACCACGACGGTGACACCAGAATCGCGCGGGCCAGCAGCGACTCGTACGGGTCGTCGGACTGCAGGTCCGGCGTACGGCCGAAGTGCCGCGCGACGATGTCGGTGCTCTCATGCTCGAAGCGGGTCGCCATCTCCTTGACCAGCGCGGCCTCGGTAACCGGGGACTTCCCCTCGTCCACCATCCGGGCGATCGCCAGTGACAACCCGCGGAACGCCCAGTTACGCGCAGTGATCGCGCCGAGGTCAGCCTCGGCTGCGCGGTCACCGGCGATTGCACGCGAGCGGACCCAGTTCTCCAGAATCGGAGCGATCGACATCCACCGGTCGACGCCGCCGCGCTCGAGCACGAGCTCCGCGGTGTTCTGACCCCAGCCGCCGCCGATCTCACCCATCCGGGCGGAGTCGGGCAGGAACATGTCGTCGAAGTGCATCTCGCAGAAATGACGGGTGCCGTCGATAAACGGGATCTTGTTGATCGTCAGGCCCTCGGTGTGGCGGGGGACGATGAACTGCGTCAACCCGGTGTGCTTCTCCTCCGACGTGCGGAAGAGCGCCAGGATATGCGTCGACTCGTATGCGCCCGACGTCCAGATCTTCGCGCCGTTGACCCGCCAGCCGTCGCCATCCTGGACAGCCCGCGTGCGCAGCGACGCGAGGTCCGAACCCGAATCCGGCTCGCTCATCCCGATCGCGAACGAGACCTCACCGCGCGCGATGGCCGGCAAGATCTCCTGCTTCTGTTCCTCGGTGCCGTGCTTGGCGATGCTCGGACCGCTCTGCCGGTCAGCGACCCAGTGGAACCCCACCGGCGCGCCGATCGCGAGCATCTCCTCAACGACGATCAACCGTTCGACCGCGCTACGCCCGTGCCCGCCGTACTCGGTAGGCAGCGCCATTCCCAGCCAGCCCTGCGCACCCAGGTCGCGCGAAAACTCCGGATCGATCTCGCCGGACATGCCCAACCCCAGCGGATAACTACCCTCCGGCAGCCGCTCACGCAGCCAGCTACGTACCTTTTGCTGTAGTGCGAGCTCTTCATCAGTGAGCTCAGTGGCTTCAAGCCTCATTAATTTCCTCCCCAGCTTGGTCTAGAACCTACGCTGCACAAAATTCGTTAGCAATTTGAACTAAATTACCCGTCGATCGGCGAGCCACCGAAGGGACTGGGCAGGCCGAGCTTGCTCGGATTCAGAATCCCGTTCGGGTCGAGCATCTCCTTGACGCCGACGAACACGTCGAATGCACCGCCGAGTGACTCCCTTAGGTAGGGCCCGCGCAACAGCCCGCAGCCGTGGTGGTGGCTCAGCGCGGAATCGTGCCGGATCAGCGCGGCGTTGGCGGCGTCCCACGCCGCGCGGTACCACTCACGTCTCTTGTCGACCTCCACATCGCCGCGCAGCGAGAAGTAGACGCAAGCGCCGTCGGTGTAGGCGTGGGACTGATGCGCCGATGCCTTCAACGTTCCCGGCACGGCCTCGATCGAGGACACCACGTCGTCGTAGATCGCCGACAGCGACGCCCACGGTGCCGCGATCTCCAACGTGTCGGCGACAAATCCGGGACCCTGCTTGAAACCTGCCGCTGACTTGCCGAGCCGCATCCGGTCATCCAGCCAGTCGTCGAACACTTTCGCGTCATCCAGCCGGACGGCGCCCGCCGCAGCGCAGACGTCCTCACTCACGGCAAGCATCGCATCGACGATCCGCGGTTCACCCTCGTCGGCGATCATCAGCAGGTTCGTATCCGGATACCCGAAGTGGTTGCCGCTCTCGGTCTGGTCGTACAGCCGGAGCGCGCCCGGGGTGGCGCCGCGCTGCAAGATCTCCCTGCATGCGTCCAGGCCCGCCGCAAACGTCTCGAAGCCGAAAGCGATGGCCTTTGCGTACTCCGGCGTCCGGTGCACACGCAGCCGCACCCGGGTGATCACGCCGAGGGTTCCCTCGGAGCCGACGAAGAGCTGACGCAGGTCCGGTCCGACTGCTGCGCGGGGATAGTCCTGTAGGTGCAGCTCGCGGCCGTCAGCGAGCACGACGTCCAGCCCGACGACCATGTCCTCGATCTTCCCGTAGCGAGTGGAAAGCTGCCCGGCGCCGCGGCAGGCCACCCAACCGCCGACCGTAGAGATCGCGAAAGCCGAAGGCCAGTGACCGGTGGTGACGCCGTACTTCTCCTGCAGCTCGGTCTCGAACGCGTCACCGAACATGCCGGCCTCGACATCGACGATCAGCGACTCGTCGTCGAAGGCAACGATCTTGTTCAACCCACAAACGTCGAGAACGACGCCCCCGTGCACCGGCAGTGCCGC
>DGBM01000305.1 GCA_002384765.1 Demequinaceae bacterium UBA4004 | reverse complement strand
CCGCGGCGGGCCAGATCGCCAGGCTGCTGGGCGCGAAGCGCGGCGACAACATCGGCACGATGGTCGTGAAGATCTAGCGACTCGGCCCCTACGATCGCTCCCTCCCGACGCTACGAACCAGAAGAGTGGGCGACGCGCCGCTTGTGGCGTGGCATTTGCAGCGCGCCAGGCGTGTCGTCGGTGACAACGGTTCGTGGCGTCGGATGAGGCGCGGGCGCCGAGGGGGCGCAAGCGGGTCACAGGCGGGCCGCGCTAGTACGTCTGGTATCTCACCGGCGCGACCATTCCCAGGAGCGGGACGTACGTCGTATGGCACTGGCTCACGCCACTGACCGACGCTGCCACGTCGGCACACTCCGTCACTGAGGTCACCGGGCACAAGAGCACGCCGGTGATGAGAGCCGTCCAGCCCCGGCGCCACCATGCTCGCCGAGCGTCCGACCATGCTGCTCGATTCATGCCCCGACGTTAGCGCTACCCCCGCAGCCGCGCCATCCACGCCTCGACGGCATCGGGGTCGCGGGGGAGCGCGGCGGAGAGATTCTCGCAGCCGTCCTCCGTGACCAGTACGTCGTCCTCGATGCGCACCCCAATACCGCGCAGCTCCTCGGGGGCGATGAGGTCGTCCGCCTTGAAGTACAGGCCCGGCTCGATCGTGATCACCATGCCCGGCTCCAGCACGCCCTCCATGTACAGTTCGCGCCTGGCGGCCGCGCAGTCGTGGACGTCGAGTCCCAGGTGGTGCGACGTCGAGTGGACCATCCAGCGGCGATACAGCTTGGACTCGGGGTCCTGGGACGGCGGAGCGATGCCCCATTCGGTCAGGCGCTTCTCGATGACCTCCATGGCGGCCATGTGGATGTCGAGGAACCTGGCGCCCGGGCGAGCGATCGCGAACCCTGCGTCCGCGGCCTCGAGCACTACCTCGTACACCTTGCGCTGCACCGGGCTGAACTGGCCATCCACGGGCAGGGTGCGGGTGACGTCGGCGGTGTAGAGGCTCTCGACCTCCACGCCGGCGTCGAGCAGCAGCAGGTCGCCGTGGCGCACCTGGCCGTCGTTGCTGATCCAGTGCAGGGTGGTCGCGTGCGCGCCCGACGCGGCGATCGTCTCGTAGCCGACCGCGTTGCCCTCCTCGCGAGCATGGCCGTCGAAGGCGGCCTCGACGACGCGCTCGCCGCGCTTGTGCTCGATGGCGCGCGGCAACTGACTCACGGCGCGCGCAAAGCCCTCGATCGTGGCATCCACGGCGTCGCGCAGCTGTTGGATCTCGTAGTCGTCCTTCACGAACCGCATCTCGCTGAGCGCCTTGTGCACGGCCTTGGTGGGCTGTGCGGCCAAGCGGATGCCGCCCGGCAAGTCCTTGAGGGGAGCGGTCGGGATATCCGTCATGGCAGCGAACTCGGCCAGCCCCGGGCGTCGACCGATCCAGAACTCGCCCGAGCGTGGGTCGGAGTAGAAGCCCTCGTCGTCGTGGCCCGCGGGGGGGATCAGGTAGAGCGTCGCATCGTGGCCGGGCTGTGGGGCGTCCGCAGTTCCGCGCGGCTCCATCACCAGAACGGCGTCGGGCTCGTGGTCAGCTCCTAGCCCCGTCAGGTACGCGAAGTCGCTGTGGGGGCGGAAGCGGTAGTCGGTATCATTGGCGCGGACCTTGAGCTCGCCCGCGGGGATCACGAGGCGCTTGCCGGTGAACTGGGCGCTGAGTCGGGCCCGACGCTGCGCCGCGTAGGGCGCGGCGGCCGAGCGGGTGGTGTGCACGTCGTCCGGCTCGGCCCAACCTGTCGAGAGGAACTTCTTGAACTCCTCCGAGGTGGGTCGAGTGCTGCGGGCTTGGCTATTGGCCTGGGTGGCCTTGTCGGTGTCTTCCACCCCGCTATCGTGGCACGGCGCGAAAGCGCATGGCGCAACGCACCGTAGGCTTGCCGCGTGCGCATCGACCTCCACACCCATTCGTACGTCTCGGACGGCACCCAGTCCCCTTCAGACGTGATTCGCGCTGCGGACGTCGCGGGTCTCGACGTGGTGGCCCTCACGGACCATGACTCGATGGCGGGACTCGAAGATGCTGCCGAGACCGCCGCCGCGATCGGCATCAACTTTGTGCCGGGCATCGAGGTTTCGTGCACACATCACGGCATCTCGGTTCATCTGCTCGCGTATTGGCCCGACCCTTCGCACCCCGACATCGTCTCGATGCTCGAGCGCACGCGCGCCGCGCGCATCGACCGGGCGCGCGAGATGGTCGCGCTCGTCGGCGCCGACTACCCGCTCACCTGGGACGCGGTGGCGGAGCATTCTGGCGACGCCGACACGATCGGGCGCCCGCACATCGCCGATGCTTTGGTCGCGGCCGGAGTCTTCGCCACCAGGGACGATGCCTTCAATGAGGTGCTCGCGGGAAACTCGGCCTATTACGTGCCCCACTATGCGCCGCCCGTCTTGGACGCGATCCGCACGTTCCGGAATTCCGGAGCAGTTCCCGTCTTCGCCCATCCGGGCGCCGACGGTCGAGGTCGTGTGGTATCGACGGAGGTGATCACGTCGATGGCTCGCGCCGGTTTGGTGGGCATCGAGGTGGAACATCGGGATCACTCCGAGGTGCAGCGGGGCCGCTTGGCGCGCATCGCCGAAAGGCTCGACCTCGTGCACACGGGCGCGTCCGACTATCACGGCGCTGGCAAACTCAATCAGTTGGGTGAAAACGTCACGTCGCCCGCGGCCCTCGAGGCGCTCCAGGCACTCAGGGGTTAAGCGAGGTCATGTGTTGTGGGTGCGGCTGCTCGATCGTAGGGCATCGAGGCTGACACCCCCCAACTCGAGTGCCTCACGGTGGAACTCCCGAAGCGAGAAGCCGTTGCCTTCCGCGCCGCGCCGAGCGTCCAGTACCTCATTCCACACGCGTAGCCCCACGGAGTATGCCGATGCCTGCCCAGGCCAGCCCAGGTAGCGGTCCACCTCGAACCGCACGAACTGATCGGACATGGAGGTGTGCGACCGAAGGAACCGTGTGGCCGACGCTGCGTCCCAGCCCCCACCGTCGGGGTGTGGCAACTGCAAGTGCACGCCGATGTCGATGACCACCCGGGCGGCGCGCAGACGTTGCGCGTCGAGCATTCCGAGCCGGTCGGCGGGGTCCTCGAGAAAGCCCAGCTTCTCCATCAGCCGTTCGGCATACAGGGCCCATCCCTCACTATGACCTGCGCTGCCAGCGAGCTGTCTGCGCCAGGTGTTGAGTCGTCCGCGTGCGATCACCGCCATCCCCATCTGGAGGTGGTGTCCGGGAATCCCCTCATGAAACATCGTGGTGCGCTCGCGCCATGTGGCGAACGGTCCGGCCACCTTCCGCGATGGCCACCAGATGCGGCCGGGGCGGCCTAGGTCGTCCGAGGGTGCGGTGTAGTGGGCACCGCCCTGCATGGACGGCGATGTCATGGCCTGGAGGGAGCGCAATTCCAGGGGGATCTCCACGGAGGTATCGTCGAGCGCTGCCATGGCGAGGTCACTCTCGCGTTGAAGCCACCGCCGAACCTTGGCGTCATCGGTGAGCGTGCGTCGGGGATCCGCGGTCAGTTCTGCCACGGCTTCGAGGACGCTGGTGCTGCCGAGTTCTCGTGCAGCGGCCTCCTGTTCGGCCACGGTCTGGGCGAGGATGTCGAGACCCCATCGGTAGATCTCTTCCGGATCGATCACGGTTCCCAGATGGTGCCGAGAGGCGAGGCTGTAGAGGTCGCGTCCCACGGCGTCGGTGGGGGTGGCCGCCGGGGCCAGATCGTGCGTCAGGAAGTGCTCAAGACTGGTGAACGCCACCCGCGCGGCGTCCACCCCAGCGTCGACCTCGCGCCGCAGGGCCCGCGATCCCGTTCCGGCGACGACGCTCGCGAAGAAGCCGTCGGGCGCAGCGAAGGCGGAGGCCTGCTTCGCGACCGCGGCCGCTTGACGTCGCGCGGGCGTGACGCCCTGCACGACGCCCTCCCGCAGGGTGGCAATGTATCCGGCGATGGCCGCCGGCACCATGGACAATCGGGCGGCGAGGCGTTCTTCATCGGCTGCGGTTGCCCGGGGCAGAAGGTCGATCGCCTGGCGGATGTCCTGCGGGACGGAGGACAGCACATTGAGGTCGCGCAGGTGCCAGCCGGCCGCATACGCGTCTGTCACCCAGGAGAGTGACGCGGAGAGGTCGGCCTTGGTCACCGCGTCTACCTGATCCTGCGGATCCAAGGAGTCGAGGGCCGCGAGCGTGCTCGCCGCGCGGGCCGCGCGTTCGGCGTGACCGTCGGGGGAGAGGTCCCCGTACCCGTCGGCAACCTCGCGGCCGATGCGCAGGCCGATCACCGGTGACAGCTCGATCAGGTCCTCGACCCACCTCTCCGCGAGAGCGTCGATCGGTGTAGGGGTGCGGGCGGCGGAGGTTCCCGAGCGTGTGTCGGCAGATGGCACGAAGAGGGTCACCGGTCCGTAGCGGCGGCAGCGCGCGGGCGCTCAGGCGGAATGGCGCTGAGGAGTGCGCGCGTGTACTCGGCCTGAGGCGACGCGAACAGGTCCGCCGCCTCCCGGTATTCCACGGACTCGCCATTGCGCAGCACCAGCACGTCATGGCTCATTTCGTTGACGATTGCAAGGTCGTGCGCAATGAACACGTAGGTCAACCCGAGTTCTTGCTGGAGTTGCTTGAGTAGCGCGAGCACGTGTGCCTGGATTGACACGTCGAGTGACGCCGTGGCCTCGTCCAGAATGATCACGTTCGGCTTCAACGCCAGGGCGCGGGCGATCGAGACTCGCTGGCGCTGACCTCCGGAGAGTTCGTGCGGATAGCGCTGCCCGAAACTCTCGGGAAGGCCCACCAGGTCGAGCAGTTCATTGAGGCGCTCGGTTCGGGCGCGCTGGCCGTCGAGCAGCCGGTGGACCTTGATCGGTTCGAGGATGGAGTCGCCGATCGAGCCGCGCGGGTCGAGCGAGGAGAAGGGGTCCTGGAACACCATCGCGATACGGCGACGCACGGCGGCCGCGCTACGTCCACTGACCTTCACCACCTCGGCTCCCTGCACACCGTCCGAGTTGTACAGCGTGGCGTTGCCGGCCTGCGCGCGCACCAATCCCGTCAGCGTGTTGGCGATGGTCGACTTGCCCGAACCCGATTCGCCCACGATTCCCAGGGTGTGGCCGTGACGCACAGAGAAGGAGACGTCTTTGACCGCGTGCACGGTGCTGCGTCCGGTGGGCGTAGTGACGGGGAAAGACACGTCCAGGCCCCTGACATCCAATACCACCGGGGCGTCAGGGCGGGTCTCTGGTGGTGTCGAGCGGCCTAGCAGCGGGCGAGCGTCCAACAGGCGCCTGGTGTACTTGTTCTGGGCATCGTCGAAGATGTCGAGCACGCCGCGATGCTCGACGACGTTTCCGGACTGCAACACGGCCACGTCGTCGGCGACCTGGCCAATGACCCCCAAGTCGTGGCTGATCCACACCACGGCGCTGCCGCGTTCGTGCTGCAGGGTGCGCACCAGATCGATGATCTGAGCCTCGGTGGTGACGTCGAGCGCGGTGGTGGGTTCGTCGGCTACGAGCAACCCGGGATCACAGGCGATCGCGATCGCGATCATGATGCGCTGGCGTTGGCCACCAGAGAGTTGGTGAGGGTACGAGTCCAGCCGATTCTCGGGTTGCGGGATCCCGACGGCCTCGAGGAGCTCGAGCGCACGTGCGCGGGCCCGGCGTCTTGTCATGTTTCGGTGCGCCTCGAGAGGCTCGGTGATCTGGCGCTCGAGCGTGAGCAGCGGGTTCAGAGAGGTCGACGGATCCTGAAACACGAATCCCACTTTGCTACCATGGACGCCGCGCAGCGTCTTGTCGCTCGCCCCCACGAGTTCGATGCCGTCGAGCTTGCTGGAGCCCGTCGCGCGCGAGGCCGGGGCATCCAGCAGGCCCGTCGCGGCAAGCACTGTCATGGATTTGCCGGAACCGGACTCGCCCACAATGCCGAGCGTGCCACCCTGCTCCACGGAGAACGAGACGTCGCGCACGATCGACCGGTGGCCAATCGTGACAGCGAGGTCGCTGACGCTGAGGACCGCCGTCACTTCTTGGCCCTCGCTTCCATGATGGACCGCTGTTTGGGATCAAGTACATCGCGTAGCCCGTCCCCGACGAGGTTGAACGCGAGCACGGTGACGAAGATGGCGGCGCCGGGAAACACGCTCAACCACCACGCCTGACCCAAGAATGCCTGGGCGTCGAACAGCATGCGACCCCAGGACGGGTCGGGAGGCTGCACCCCCAGGCCCAGGAAGGAAAGGGAGGCCTCGGAGAGGATCGCGAAGGCCAGTGACAGCGAGGTTTGCACGATGACCGGCGCGGTGATGTTGGGCAGCACGTGCTTGCGCAGGATGTAGGGCGCTGGCACGCCCATCGTGCGGGACACCTGCACGAACGGCTCGACCGAGATCGACAGGGCGCTGGCACGCGCCACGCGCGCAAAGATTGGGGTATACACGATGCCGATCGCCACCATCGTGGTCCCGACACCGGGTCCAAGGATCGCGATGATTGCCAAGGCGAGCAGGATCACCGGAAACGAGAACATGACGTCGACGACGCGCATGATGATCGTGTCGAACCATCCGCGCATGAATCCCGCGATGACACCTGCAGTGACGCCCGCGACAAAGGCGATGGCGACGGACACGACCGCTACCTTCAGGGACACCGTGGTCGCCACGAGGACACGCGAGAACACGTCGCGTCCAAGGTCGTCCGTTCCAAACCAGTGGGCTGACGAGGGGGCCTGGAGTGCCCCCGGTACGTCGATGCTGTTGATGCCGTAGGGCGCGATGGTCTCGGCGAAGACCGCGACGATGAGGACGAGCGTCAGCACGACAGTACTGACCACCGTGACGGGGTTGCTGAGCAGCAGGCGCCACGAGGCGATGCGGGTGCTGTCGATGTGTTCGACGTCGAGCGTGGTGGTCATGACAGTCGGATCCTCGGGTCGACGACGGCGTAGAGCATGTCAACAAGCAGGTTGACGGCCAGGAACATGACCGCGATCAGCAGGACGGTGCCTTGGATCAGCGGATAGTCACGGGTGGCGACCGCGTTGTACACCAGGTTGCCCAGACCCGGCCAGGCGAACACCACCTCGACAACGATGACGCCGCCAAGAATGGTCGCGAACTGGATTCCGGCAATGGTCAGCACGGGGATGAGAGCGTTGCGGACGATGTGTCTGAAGGTCACCACGCGGCGCGAGAGTCCCTTGGACTTCGCGGTGCGCACGTAGGACATGGACACGACCTCCAGCACCGCGGAGCGCACGTAACGGGTCAGGATGGCGCCAGCAACGAGGCCCACGGCGCTCGCCGGCAAGATGATATGTCGCAACCACTGCCAGGGGTCATCGGTGAGCGCGACGTAGCCCGACGACGGCAGCAGATGGAACGTGGCGGAGAAGACGGTGATCAGCAGCAGCCCCATCCAGAAGTCGGGAATGGAGACCCCGAACTGGCTTGCGATGCGGACGACGGCATCGGACACCGTCCCTTCGTGGAGCGCGGCCCAGATGCCCACCACGAGCGCGATGACAAGGCCGATGATGATGCCGACCAGCGCCAAAGAGAGGGTCGCCGGCAGTCGGTTCATGAGCAACTCCGTCACCGGCTGACCTGAGCGAAAGCTCACGCCCAGGTCGCCGGTGACG
This sequence comes from Demequinaceae bacterium UBA4004, assembly GCA_002384765.1. The sequence goes on along the minus strand of DGBM01000305.1, from coordinate 11,091 downwards.
GAGTTGCCGAGGTAGGAGAAGAACTGCACCAGGAGGGGACGGTCCAGGCCGGAGGCGGACTTCAGCGCCTCGTAGCTCGCCTCTGTGTAGCGAGTACCCAAGGCGATCCTTATCGGATCGCCTGGTACCAGCTGCAGTAGCGAAAACACCACCACCAGGACGCCCAGCAACACGACTGCAGAGTGCAGCAGTCGGCGTGACAGGAACGCCACGGTGGGGTGTTTCAGAACCGCCCCCATGGTGACTAGCCCTGTACCGCGTCGCGGAAGCGGATCGCGCCGTCTGCCCGAGCGCTCACGCCGGTCAGGTTGGGCGACCAGGCCTGGATCACGGCGGGGTTGTAGAGGTACAGATAGCTCACGTCGTCCGCGATCATCGTCGCGGCCTGTGCGTAGAGCTCCTTGCGTGCAGCGACGTCGGTCTCCGTGCGTCCAGCGTCGAGCAGGGCGTCGACCTCGGGGTTGGAGTAACCCTGGAAGTTGAAGCCGCCTCCGGTGCGGTGCTGGGCGTAGTAGAAGTCATCCGGGTCGAGATTTCCCAGCCAGGACAGCATGAACATGTCGAAGTTGCCCGAGCCTTCCTCATCGAGCCAGGTGGCGAAGTCGAGCGTCCGAATCTGAACGTCGATGCCGTACGGCTTGAGTTCGTCGGCGAGGATTTGGCCGGTCGTTACCGTCTCCGGGTAGTCCGAGGTGGCCAGGAAATCTAGCGTTGCGCCGGTGAATCCGGCGTCGTCGAAGAGCTGCTGGGCCTTGGCCGGGTCGTACGAGTACTTGTGGTACTCGGTGTACCAGCCGGACTGCTCCGGGATGGCGAGTTGGTTGAGCACGCCAGTGCCGTACGTGGTGGCCTGCAGGATCGCATCACGGTCGATCGCGTAGGCGACCGCCTGACGGACACGCACGTCATTCCACGGCGCACGGTTCTCGTTCATTGCGAGGTACCAGTAGTCGGTGCTGGGGGCGACTGTCAGGTTTATCGAGTCATCGCCTGTGAGCGACTCGACCTGCTGCACTGGGATCGAGTCTGTCCAGTCGATTTCGCCGTTCTTGAGCGCCGTCATCGCCGTATTTCCGTCGGAGATGAACCGGAATTCCACAGTGTCGACCGAAGGAGCGCCACCCCAGTAGTCCGGGTTGGCGGTCAGAGTGATGTGGTCGCCGCTGACGTACTCGGCCACGGAGTAGGGGCCGGTGCCAATGGGGTTGGTGGTGATATCTCCGGACTCGACGTTTGACTGCTCCACGATTGCCATTCCCTTGTACCCGCCGATCAGGGCGAGCAGGTTTGGAGTGGGCTGCGAAACCTTGATTTCCACTGTGGAGTTGTCGACAGCAGTGACCGACTCGACTGCCGCGAAGCGCCATGACGTCGTCAACGCGTCATTGATGATGCGGTTGTACGAGTAGGCGACGTCGTCGGCCGTCAGAGGCGAACCGTCGTGGAAGGTCACTCCCTGGCGGAGAGTAAACGTCCACGTGAGTTGGTCGTCGCTGATGTCCCACGACTCGGCGAGTGCGGGCTGCATTTCGAGGCTGTCGTCTGGCTCGACGAGGGTGTCGTACACGTTCTCAAGTACCTCGAACGAGAAGTATGCCGACGTGATGTGCGGGTCGAGCTGGTCGGGCTCGCCGCCAATAGCCGCGACGAGCGTGTCGGAAGAGGCGGGCGCGCTCGTCGCATCGGACGTGCCGTCGCCAAGGTCGACGCTTTCTCCGGAAGAGCATCCGGCTAGCGTCAGCACCGCAGCGGTGGTGACCGCGATGATCTTGGTGGTTGTCTTCATCGTTCCTCCCAGAATGCAATCACTTTGGTGATGGTTGCATCAGTATGTGGCACCATGGGACTGTAAACAAGGCCTCAAGGGTGTACGAAACATAGATTTCACATGAGGTCGTTCTTGGGTCGCGCGCGGCCTCGTGCGGCCCAAGACAACCCGAATCTGCTTCATCAGGCGCTCCAGGAGGTGCGATGACCTACACGATCCTTGTAGCGGATCCGACCCACCGGATCGTGGGAGTGGCTGCGGCGACAGGGGGGCATGCGGTCGGTGCGGTGGTACCCGCGTTGGACCCCTCGGCAGGCGCCGTGGCGAGCCAGGCGTGGGTTAACCCCGCGCTTCGGCACGCCATGCTCGACGCTCTGCGTGACGGCAAGGATGCCGAGTCGGCCATCGTTCGCGCGCTTGAGACCGATGGCGCGCCGGAACGTCGCCAGGTTGGGGCCATCAGGTTCGATGGGCGCTACGCCGCGCATACCGGCGCCGAGTGCACCGCATGGGCAGGAGAGCGTCGCGGGCGTCAGTTCATCGTGTTGGGAAACTATCTTGCCGGGCCTGAGGTGCTTGACGCGGTGGCGGCCGCCATGGAAGCCGCGTCGCGCACACCGGGGGACGATGCCTCGGGCGAGCGGTGGCTCGATGCGTCGGGGGAGTTGGTTCGCCACGTCACCCCCGGCCCGGTGGTGTCGCTGGCATCCACTCTGATGATGGCACTCGAGGCGGGACAGGCCGCGGGCGGCGATGCGCGTGGCTCGATGAGCGCCTCGCTGGCCATGTGCCGACAGGCCCCGGTCGGAATGTTCCCTCCGGATCTCGACATTGACCTCAGGGTCGATTCCGATCCTGACCCGGTGGGTCGCCTGCGAGTGATCCTTGACGAGCACCTCTACGAGAGGCGCGCCAACTGAGCGGTCTCGCTGCACGCTTCAGTCCTCGAAGGGGCTGACCGCGCCGAGCACCACCGTGGTACCGTCCAATCCGTTCGCCCACCAGTGGGTGGTGGAGCAGCGGTACTCCATGGTGTCGCCCTCGTGAAGTTCGACCGTGCGGTCCCCGTGCTGCACGATGAGCACCCCGCATTCCACGACCACGGCTTCAGTGCCGACGTGGCGAAACGGCGTCCGCTCGTTTGAGAATCCCGGCGGAAGTTCACTCCGAATGAGCTGCACAGTGGACTGCGCACGCGGTGTGAGCAGGGTACGCCGCACGAGCCGAGTGGGATCTTCATCGGCATCGGGATAAGAGGGCATGATGTGTCGTTCAGACGCGCGCACCACCATCGCATCGCCATCAGGCTCGGCGAGCAGCTTGTGGACAGGAACCCCGAGCGCCTCAGCGAGACGGTGAAGCGACAGCACGGACGGGTTCCCTAAGCCGCGCTCCAACTCACTGATCAGCCCAAAACTCACGCCAGCTCGTTGACTTAGCGCTTGGACGCTCAGGTGCTGGCGGCGGCGTTCTCGATGGAGGTTCTCGCCGATCGCGGCTACCACCGGACCCACCTCTTGGGCCCCAGATCCGCGGTCGCTGTCCGATGCCAGTGAGTTCATGCGCCTAGCGTAATGGGGGAGGTAGGGCACCCTCAAAGGTGGTGCCCGGATATCGGCGATACGACGCCCTTGCGACTACTCCGCGGCGGGAGCCGAAGCGGCTCCCTGGTTGCCGCCGGAGCGGCGGCGGTTGCGGCTGCGCTTGCGCTTGGCCGCGCCCTCGCGGGGCTGGCCATCCGCCGATGCGCCCTCGCGCGGTCCCCGACCCTCGGCCGCGGGAGGGTCGCGACGAGGGCGGCCCTCGCCGGAGGTGCGGCCGCCGTCGCCACCGCGGCGTCCCTGGCCGCGTCCGCCGCCAGAGCTGCGCCCACCACGGTCTGAGCCGCGGTCTGAGCCACGTCCGCTGCGGTCCGATCCGCGGTCGGAGCGGCCGCCGCCGGGGCCTCCGCGCTTGCCGGTCTCGCCCAGGTCCTCGACCTTCTCGGCATCGAGGCCCTCACGCACCCGTGAAGAACGGGGGAGCGTGCCCTTGATACCCGCGGGGATGTTGAGCTCTTCGAACAGATGAGGCGAGTTGGAGTACGTCTCTTCCGGCTCCGGGTAGCCCAGGTCGAGCGAGCGGTCGATCATGCCCCAACGCGGCATGTCGTCCCAGTCGACGAACGTGACGGCCACACCCGTCTTGCCCGCGCGGCCGGTGCGGCCGATGCGGTGGACGTAGGTCTTCTCGTCTTCGGGGCACTGGTAGTTGATCACGTGCGTGACGTCTTCGACGTCGATGCCGCGCGCTGCCACGTCGGTCGCGACCAGCACGTCGATCTTTCCCCCACGGAAGGCGCGGAGTGCCTGCTCGCGCGCCCCCTGGCCCAGGTCGCCATGGATGGCGCCGGCCGCGAAGCCGCGGTCGCGCAGATCATCGCTCACCTTCGCGCAGGTGCGCTTGGTACGGGCGAACACGATCGTGAGCCCGCGGCCCTGCGCCTGCAGGATGCGCGCGAGCACCTCGATCTTGTCGAGCGCGTGGGCGCGGTACACAAACTGGGCGGTCGCCTTGACCGTCGCGCCGTCATCATCGGGCTCCGAGGCGCGGATGTGGGTCGGCTGCGTCATGTAGCGGCGGGCCAGTGCAACCACGGGGCCGGGCATCGTCGCGGAGAACAGCATGGTGTGGCGGCCCGCGGGGGTCGAGGCCAGCAGCTTCTCCACGTCGCCGAGGAACCCGAGGTCGAGCATCTCNNTCTCGTCGGCCTCGTCGAGCACCACGGTGCGCACGAAGCGCAGGTCCAGGTGGCCCTGGTTCATGAGGTCGATGAGGCGCCCGGGGGTGCCGACCACCACCTCGACGCCCTTGCGGAGCGCCTCGATCTGGGGTTCGTATGCGCGGCCGCCGTAGATCTTCAGGATGCGGGTCGAGCGCTTTTTGGACGCCATCTCCAGGTCGTTGGCGACCTGTACCGCCAGCTCGCGAGTGGGTGCGACCACGAGCGCCTGGGGCTTGCCTGCGGCGTCGCCCATCTCGTCAAAACCGGGCTCGTCGGGCGACACGGCCCGCTGCAGGAGCGGCACGCCAAAGCCGAGCGTCTTGCCCGTGCCGGTCTTGGCCTGGCCGATGATGTCGTGGCCGGAAAGCGCCACGGGTAGCGTCATCGACTGAATGGGGAAGGGGGAAATGATGCTGTGGTCGGCGAGTGCCTCCACGATCAGTGGGTTCACGCCAAAATCTGCAAAGGTCTCGGTAGTCATGTGGTCCTCAAATGCGGGGCGACGTTGAGTCGCGGGCTAGTAGCCGATCGCGCATTATCCGTAAGAATGCGGCGTCACGCCGCGCATCACATGCGACCGGTCAACCATGTGGTCCCAGTCAGTCTAGCGGGTGCGGCGTTGAGCACCTTCTGACGACGCCCGCCGTGGCGTCTACGCATGGCGTCATGCGCGTGATCGTCATGGGTGTCACCGCCCGCGAACGTGGCCGCGATGGCCCAGGGGATTCCCCTCACCGACGAAGGTCGGTGGCCGTGGTCTGGAGGCAGTCGGCGCGTGGGTGCGGCCCCGTAGGGACGTGCTGGTGGCGTGCTCCGCGTTGCGCCGGGCGTGTCGCGACCGGCTCCGCGCGACCGCCGGTCCTACCCTGTTTGTCCACCTCATGGCGCCGCGCGCGATCCTCGAGGAGCGCGTCAGGAAACGATCCGAGCACGAGGAACACCATGAGGAACACTTCGCGGGCGTGGAACGGGTGTCCACTCACTACGGGGTGCTTGATCCCTTGGGGTTCGATGAGGCGGGGGGACGATCGATGTGTCGCACCTGAGCATCCGCCAGATCACATGGGAAGCCGCGGACACCGTGGCTCTTCAGGACGACTAGGACGTCGGCTGCGACTCAAGCACCGAAGCCAACACGTCGCTTCGTCTCTTCGCCGATGTCGATGTAGCCCAGCGAGGCAACGGGCACGATGACGCGTCGGCCCTTGGTGTCTGTGACGTCGAGGGTGCCGCCCGCCAGTGCGTCGGTCACCATTGTTGCCACGTCGTCAGACGACTTGTCGGTCTCCATGATCAACTCGCGGCTGACGTTCTGAATGCCGATGCGGATCTCCAACGTGACCTCCGTGAACGGTGTATGCCCCTGCAAGAACTATCGTAGGGGGGTGTTTCAGCGGCCCAAGACGATGTTCGCGGGCAGGGGAATCTCCCTGCCCGGTCTCGCGGCGACCGCCGGAGTCGTGGTGGTTGCCTTTGGCTTGGGCCTGGTGGCGGGGTGGATCACGGATGGATTGCCTGGCCGACTGCACGCGGAGCCGTCGCCGAGCGCGTCGCCGACCCCGACTCCGGGATTGAACCCCACCGTCGAGCCCTCATTGCCGCCTCTCGGTCCGGTGACTCGCGACCTCACCGTCGACGACCGTGCCGCCGGCATCGTGACGACCGACTACGTGGTCCGCGCGGACGGCACGTTCACTGTGGTGGCTGGCAAGGACGAGCCGGACGCCGGCAAGGGCGATGTGCGCTGGGTGTCGTTCGCAGTCGAAGACGGAGTCTCGGTCGATGCGGTCGCCTTCCGCGGCTATGTGATGAGCATGCTGAACGACAACCGCGCCTGGGGAACGGAAGGCCAACTCCAATTTGTGGCGACCGACGGAGTCGCGGACTACCGGGTCGTGCTCGCCAGCCCCTACACCACCGCTGCGGTCTGTCCTGACCAGCACGTGGCGGTGACGGTGGGGCCCGTGACCCAGGCGAGCCCCACCCCTTCTGCGGACGCTACGCCACCTCTCGCGCCGCAAGCATCGGGCGCCGCCGTCAACGGCGCCACGGAGGATCAGTCCGAATCGGCCTACGACCGCCTGTGCGCTGACGACGGCGTCATCGTGCTGTCGGCCTACGACTGGATCGCAGGGTTGCCCGGGTTCGCCGACGATCATGCTGGCGCCCGCAAGTACGTGGTGCTGCACCGCATGGGTCACCTCATGGGCCGCGAGGACTCGGCGTGTGCCACGGGCCGGGCCGCAGTGATGGATCTCCAGCATGAGGTCTTGCCCGAAGGTTGCGAGCCCAACCCCTGGCCGTATCCTGATGCCCCGGCAACGTTGCCGACGCCGTCACCCACCCCGACGCCGGCCAGTCCGTAGCGTCGGTGTGCGCCCACGGCCCCTGTGTGCGTGGGCCTGACCCGCGATGTCTGTGGGCCGTGGTGGGATAGGCCCATGACCGCATTGAGCCTTGTGCCTCCGCGCTCGCGGGCGCCCGAGCCCGAGTCCTCGAACGGTCAAGCCGCGGCGCTGGACGAGCTGGCCCGCGGCGCGGGCCACGTGGTGGTCACCGGAGGCGCGGGCGCTGGGAAAACGACGCTCGCCGTCAAGGCGGCCGCACAGGCCGTCCGGGCAGGGTTGCCCGGTGACAAGTTGCTCGTGATAGCTCCCACCCGCGCGGCCGCCGCACTGCTGCGCGACCGGGTGTCTCTCGCCATCGGCGTGCCCACGTCCACGCCCGTCGCCCGCACGGTTGCGTCGACCGCATTCGCGATCTTGTCCGCCGAGGCGCAGATGCTGGACGAACCGCCACCCGGTCTGGTGTCCGGCGCCGAGCAGGACGTCGTGTTGCGCGAACTACTTGAAGGGCACGTGAATGGCAGGGCCGCGCGGCTGAACTGGGGTGACGCCCTCCCTGACGAGGCCACACTGCTTCCGGGCTTCCGCGAGGAGTTGCGCAATCTCTTGATGCGCGCTGCGGAGGCCGACCTCTCGGCGGACGACTTGCGGGCGCTCGGACGAGACCACGATCGCATCGAATGGGTTGCGGCGGCTGACCTGTATGCGGAATACGAAGGCGTCATGGCCCTGCGCAGCGCGCCCGTCGACCAGGGCGGTCGCTATGACCCCGCGACGATTGTCGCCCGAGCGGCCGACGCCCTGGCGGCGTGGCCCGAGGGAAGCGCCGCCCCCTCGTGGGGGCACGTCATCGTGGACGACTACCAGGATGTGACGGCGGCCGGCGCAGCGTTGCTGCGGCAGATGGCCTCACGCGGCGCGCGCTTGCTTCTCGTAGGCAATGCCGACGAATCAGTCCAGGGCTATCGAGGTGCCCGCCCGCAAGGGCTGGATGAGGCGGTGTCGGAATGGGGTGCAACACATCTTGAACTTGGCGAAGGTTTGCGTCAATCAGGTGGACTCGCCGCTGTCAGCGCAGCGGTGACCGGACGCATCGGAGTCAAAGGCGTGGGAAGCGCGAGGCAAGCCGCCAGGGCGGCGGTCGCCCAGGCGTCGGCCGCGGTGGCGTCTGGTGACGAATCTGGCCGCGAAGCGGTGGTGGTGCTCACCGCCCCTCACCACTATGGGCAGTCACGGGCGATAGCGGCCGAGTTGCGCAGGGCCCGGCACGGCCTGGACGGCGATCCAGTCCCGTGGGGGCGCATGGCCGTAGTGGCGCGATCGACGGCCCTGCTGCGGCAGATCCGCTCGGATCTGCTTGCGTCCGACATCCCGTGCGCATCGCTCGGCGACGGCACCGCGTTGCACCAGGAGAGCGCGGTTGCCCCGCTGCTCAGGATTCTGCGCGCCGCGTTGGGTGAGCCGTGGACGGAAGACGACGCTGTGGAGGTCCTCACGTCGCGGCTGGTGGGTCTCGATCCTGTGGGCATTCGGCGCCTGCGACGCGAACTGGTGCGGGAGGAACGCGCGGGTGGCGGTGAGCGCCCCTCGGGAGAGCTGCTTCTGGACGCCATGGTCGATCCGTCGCGGTGGGCGTCGCTCGCGGGACCGGAGGCGGCCGCCGCCGCCACGGCGGCTCATGCCGCGGCGGCGGCGAAGAAGCGAGCCGCGGAACCGGGTGCCACTCCCGGCGCCGTGATCTGGGCGGCCTGGCAGTCGCTGGGCGTGGCGGCCGCGTGGCGCGATGCGGCCCTCGGTGGATCCGCTCGCGACGACGCCGACCTTGACGCCGTGATCGCGCTGCTGCGCGCCGCACAGACCTTCGCGGAGCGCCTGCCCGAGGCGCATACCGCCGCGTTCGTGGACTATCTCGAGGGTCAAGACTTCGCGGCGGACACCCTGGGCGCGAGGGCGCTGTCGCGCGACGTGGTGGCGTTCGCGACCCCCGCGTCGGCGGCCGGCGCACAGTGGGATGTCGTGGCCGTCGCCGGGGTCGAAGAAGGCGCGTGGCCCAACCTCAAGTTGCGAGATTCGGTGCTGGGTTCCCAGCATCTGGCGGACCTCACCGCGGGCGTCGTGTCCGCCGCGCCGGGCAAGGCGGCGGCGCGGGCGGCGCGTGCGGCGGTACTCGATGACGAGACCCGCGGATTCCTGGTTGCCGTGTCGCGGGCGCGCACGCGGCTGGTCGTGACCGCCGTGGACGACGGTGAGTCCCGTCCCTCCCGGTTTGTTTCGCTCGTCGAGGAGGCGGCCGGGGTGGTGCGTGCCGACGCCGCGCTCACCCGGCCCATCTCCGACCTGCGGGCCGCCGTGGCGGCCGTGCGCTCCCAGGCCCTCACCTCGGTCGACCCCACCCCGCACGCCCGCATGCTCGCCCTGCTGGCGCGGGCAGGGGTCCAGGGCGCCGATCCTGCGCAGTGGCACGGCGTCGCCGAGCCATCCACGCAGGAGGGCTTGTGGGACGACGACGAACCGGTGCGAGTGTCGCCGTCGAAGGTCGAGTGGGTCGAGAAGTGCGCCCTCAGGTGGGCGCTCGAATCCACGGGAGGCACGCGCGAGGCGACGGACGCTCAAGAGGTGGGCACGTTGATTCACGCCCTCGCCGAGGCCCACCCGCACGGCGGCCACAGCGAGATCCTGGCCGACTTTGAACAGCGTTGGACGACGGCGTTCGGGATGAAGACGTGGCCCGAGCGTGACGCGTATCGACGGGCACGGGACAAGGTGGTGCGGCTGGCCGCCTATCTGGACTCCAGGTCCGACCGTGAGGTGCTCACCGAGCATGCATTCAACATCGAGGTGGGGCGCGCGATCCTCGCGGGATCCGCCGACCGCGTCGAGCTGCACGAGGGTGCGGCGTACGTGGTCGACATCAAGACGGGTCAGTCCGTGCCGAGCGTCGCCGACGCCGCGGACAACGGCCAGCTGGCGATGTACCAATTGGCCGTCGTCGAGGGCGCGGTGCCGGGCGTGACCGCGTCGGCGGGAGCGGAGCTTGCGTACGTCTCCACGGGCAAGGCGGGCGCCGTGAGGAGCCAAGCCCCGATCGACCGCGCGGCCGCTCGGGAGCGTTTGGACGCCGTGGTGCACACGATGGCCGGGCGCAGGTTCGTCGCGACCGTCAACGAGGGCTGCGGTTCCTGCCCGGCGCGGCGCGCGTGCCCCGCCCACGCCGAAGGGGCCCAGGTGAGCGAGTCGTGACCGCAGACCGCACGGTACTCCACGACGGCCGCGTCGAGGGCCTGAGCAGGGGCGTCGCCGAACTGGCCGGCGCGGTCGACCCCGACCGCACGATGACGGCCGAGCAGGCGGCGATCGTGGGCGCGGATCTTGGTCCCGCGCTGGTCGTTGCCGGGGCAGGGTCGGGCAAGACGGAGACCCTGTCGCTACGCATCCTGTATCTCCTGGACAACGCGCGGCGCCTGTTCGGCCGCGACATCAGCCCGGACGAGATTCTGTGCCTCACCTTCACCCGCAAGGCGGCGGCAGAGATTGCGGAGCGCGCCACCCGGCGCATCGCCACCGTGTTCGGCCCGGACCCGGCGAGGCCAGCCGTGTCGGTGTCCACGTACAACGGCTACGCGGCCGCTCTTGCGCAGGAACATGGCTTGAGAGTGGCGGTCGATCCCGCCTCGACCGTGCTCACCGGCGCCGCACTGTGGCAGCTTGCCCAGTCCGTCGTCGACTCGTGGGATCGCGCCGTGCAGACCGATGCCGCCGTCAGCACTGTCACCGCCGCGATCCCTCGCCTCGCCGCCCAGGCACGCGATCACCGCCTCAGCCCCGAGCAGTTGCGCGAATGGGCGGAGCGGGGTCTCGCGCTGATGGAGGCGCTACCCAAGAAGGCCGGAGACCAGGTCCCGGGGACCTTCACTCAAGACCTCGCCCGGCAGGCCGGCAAACTGCGTTCCCTGGCCGCCATGGCCGACCTGGTGGCCGAATACGACAGGCGCAAGCGGGAGGGCTCCTACCTGGACTTCTCGGACCAGGTAGATGTGGCCGTCAAGCTGGCTCGCTTGGCCCCTGTGCAGGAACTGGAGCGGTCTCGCTACGCGGCCGTGCTCCTCGACGAATTCCAAGACACGTCGCCACCGCAACTCGACCTGTTCGCCCACATGTTCGGAACGACCCACCCGGTCATGGCGGTGGGTGACCCCAACCAGGCGATCTACGGC
>DGBM01000325.1 GCA_002384765.1 Demequinaceae bacterium UBA4004 | reverse complement strand
CCGCGCACCTCACGGGACTTCGCGGAGATTCCAAGCCTCCTGGCGGCGCCCACCAGCGCAAGCGCGGCCTCGGGGCCCGGAGACGTCACTTCGAGGCTCGCGGAGCGACCGGGCTCCGTGAGCGAGCCGTGCGCGAGGAAGGCCCCCCGCCATGCGGCGACCGTGTCCTCCACCGAGCCGCCTACCACCTGCGGCGGCAAACCGCGCACCGGACGTCCCCGGTGATCGAGCAGCCCGGTCTGGCGGGCGAGTGATTCGCCCTCCTTGACCACGCGCACCACGTAGCGATTCCCGCGCTTCAATGCACCACCAGAGACCACGATGATCTCTGATCCCAGGTTGTAGACATCGTGGATGAAGGCGCGCAAGCGTCGCGCGGCAGCCGCGGTGTCCAGTTCTGCCTCGATCACGATTCGGCCGGACACAATGTGAAGCCCGCCGGCGAATCTCAGCGTGGTCGCGATCTCCGCCTTGCGAGACGAGATTCTGTCGACGGCGACACGCGCCAACTCATCCTTCACCTGTGCCGTCAGCGCCATGTCGCCTATCCTGCCATCTTGGCACGCCCCGTTCAGCCCGAAAGGCCCCCCAACACCTGCGAATATGCATTTGTGAGGAGCGTCACGTCGTGACGATCCAGTGCATCGGACCGCTTCAGGTTGAGTACGACCAGTTGAGAGCCCCACTCCTCGATCTCCTCCACCAGCGCCCGGTCGCGGCCGTGGGACGCATCGGCAAGGACAACGGCCGGCCGGAACGCCGGCTCCAGACGCCTGAGCGCGCGGATGTCGTCGACGCGATCTGATCCCCCAGTTTCCGCGTCTTCATAGGCGATGTTGAGCGTCAGCACGGTGCGCGGGCCCGCCTCCACCAGCGCCTGCGCCACGGGCTCGACCAAGAAGTGCACCAGCACGGAGGTGTACCACGAGCCTGGTCCCAGGACCACGGCCGATGCCCCAGCGATGGCATCGAGAGTGGCCCGCGGCACCTTCGGTCGCGAGGGCTCGATGCTGAGACCCGTCACCCGGCCTCCCGACGAGGCAACCGCCACCTGACCGCGAGCCACCGAACTCACGTTCTCGCCGTAGATCATGGCTGATATCTGCAGCGGCTCCTCGGCGAGCGGCAGCACCCTGCCTTGCGCCCTCAGCAAGCGCGCGACCCAGTCGAGCCCTTCGACGACATCGCCGGTACGTTCCCACAACCCCGCGATCAACAGGTTCCCCAACGCGTGCCCGTCGAGCGGACCCGGGGTCGAGAACCGCGTCTGCAACACGTCTCGCCAGATTCGGCCCCACTCGCCGTCCTCGCACAACGCGCTCAGCGCCATGCGCAGGTCCCCAGGCGGCACGATGCCCATCTCTTCGCGCAACCGGCCCGAAGAACCGCCGTCGTCCGCGACAGTCACCACCGCCGTGAGGTCGTCCGTCACGTGACGCAACGCACTGAGAGTCGCGTAGAGACCATGCCCGCCGCCGAGCGCAACGACCGACTCGTGCCTCATTCCAGGGGCCGATCCCGGTGCGTGACCCTGACCTGGTCGCGATGGACCCGCAGTCGCTTGCCGATCTCTTCGGCAATCGCCACCGAACGGTGCTTGCCGCCGGTGCAACCGATCGCGATCGTCACCGAGTGCTTGTCATGGGCCCGATACAGGGCCAGCACCGACTCAAGCATGGCCGTGTAGGTGTCAAGGAACTGACCGGCGCCATCGGACGACAGCACGTGATCGCGCACCGCCGGGTCAAGGCCCGTCAGCGGGCGCAGATCCGGCACCCAATGTGGGTTGGGGAGGAACCTGACGTCGGCGACGAAATCGGCGTCGGACGGCAAGCCATTGCGAAACCCGAAGGACACAATGTTGACGGACAGCGGCTGATCCGTGTGCCCCACATCGGCCGTGATCGCGTCGCGGAGCTCATGCACGTTGAGGTCACTCGTGTCGACCACCACGTCCGCTCGGTCCTTGAGTGCCTGGACGAGTGCCCGCTCGCGGCCAATTCCTTCGAGCAACGTACCGCCCTCTTGAAGCGGGTGCGGGCGCCGCGCCTCCTCGTAGCGCCGTACCAACGCGTCGTCCGACGCGTCGAGGAAGAGCATGCGCACCTGGATTCCACGCACCTCGAGGTCATCCAACACGGACTCGACATCCTGGAAGAAGTCGCCGCCTCGCACGTCAACCACCACGGCCAGCTTTTCCTGAGGGTCCCGGCCAACCATGGTGACCAAGCCGCCGAGCAACTGCGGGGGCAGGTTGTCGACCACGTACCAACCGAGATCGCCCAGCGTTGCCGCGGCACGAGTGCGCCCCGCCCCGGACATGCCCGTGAGAATCATCACCTCGGGCGCCACCGCTGGCGCGTCGAACTCTGGCTTGGGGATTCCGGACGGGTACGTGACCGGCTTAGCCTCTTCCGTCATGCGTCAAGAATGCCACTGTCGCCGCGCAGACTCGCGTGAATCGCGCGGGCCGTCACATCTCCGATGCCGGGAACCCGCGCGATCTGCTCAACGGATGCCTCCTTGAGCGCGGGCAGCGAACCGAAGTGCCTGATCAACGCCTTGGCTCGAGTGGGGCCCACTCCTGCCACCTCGTCGAGCGCGGACGCGCTCATGGCCTTGCCACGCTTCGCCCGATGGTGACGAATGGCGAAGCGGTGCGCCTCGTCCCGAACACGCTGCAGAAGGTAGAGGGCCTCGGAGCCGCGCGGCAGGATCGCGGGAAACTCCTCGCCCGGAATCCACACCTCCTCGAGCCGCTTTGCGAGGCCCACCACGGGGATGTGGGGCACGCCCACCTTGTCCATCGCCTTGCGCGCCGCGGCCACCTGCGGGGGACCGCCATCCACCACCACCAATTGCGGCGGGTACGCGAAGCGGGCACTCTCGCGCTCCTCGGGCAGCAACGCGACCTCCTCCAGATAGCGAGCGAAACGCCGTGTCAACACGTCATTCATCGCTGCCGTGTCGTCCACAGCGTCGCCGATGGCGAACTGTCGGTACTCCTTCTTGCGCGGCAAGGCGTCCTCAAAGACCACCATCGACGCCACCTGGTGGGTGCCCTGCGTGTGCGAGATGTCATAGCACTCGATGCGCAGGGGCGCCTCATCAAGGGCCAGATAGTCCTGAAGATCGCGCAAGGCCTCGGAGCGGGTGGTGAGGTCCGATGCACGCTTGAGGCGATGCTGATCGAGCACCTGCTGGGCGTTTCGCTTGCCAGACTCGGCGAGTTCGGCCTTCTTGCCGCGAGAGGGCACCTTGATACTGACGGCACCCCCACGAACTCCGCGCAGGTACTCTCGCAGAGCGTCTGCCTCGGCGGGGACAGCCGGAACCAGAATCTCGGGCGGCACCGAGTCGGCCGTCGTGTACGCCTCTTGCAGCAGCGCCGCCACCAGGTGCGCCACGTCGAGCGGCTCCGGCTTGTCCACCACCCAGCCCCGTTCGCCCGTGATGCGCCCGTCACGCACGTAGAAGACGTGCGCGGCGGCCTCCCACTCGTCGTCGATCAGGCTGAACACATCGACGTCCACTCCCTGCGAAAGCACCATGGCGTTGCGCTCCAGGACGCTCGTCAACGCACGCAGGCGGTCTCGAGCCCGAGCTGCCACCTCAAAGTCCTCCCTGTCGGCGGCGGTCTCCATGGTCTGTGTCAGCTCTCGAATCAGGGGCTTGGCGTCGCCCGCCAGCACCTGACACACCCTGTCTGCCAACTCACGGTGTTCCTGCTCGGTCACGCGACCCACGCACGGTGCCGCGCACTTGTCGATGTAGCCGAGCAGGCACGGGCGGCCCTGCCGCTGCGCCTTGCTGAACACCGCCGGTGCGCACGTCCTCACCGGCAGCACCGTGAGCAGCGTGTCCACCGTCTCGCGAATGGCCCACGCCTTGGCATAAGGACCGAAGTACCGCACGCCCTTCTTGCGATCCCCGCGCATCACCTGCATTCGCGGGTACTTCTCGTTCATCGTCACGGCAAGGAACGGGTACGACTTGTCGTCCTTGAACACCACGTTGAAGCGGGGGTCGTATTGCTTGATCCAGCTGTGCTCAAGGACCAGCGCCTCCACCTCATTGCGCACCACAGTCCACTCCACCGACGCCGCCGTGGTCACCATCACCCGGGTCCGCGGGTGAAGGGCGCCGAGCGGCTGGAAGTAGTTGCTCAGCCGGGACCGCAGACTCTTCGCCTTGCCGACGTACACGACCCTGCCGTGAGGGTCGCGGAAGCGGTAGACGCCGGGCGCCGCGGGAATGCTGCCCGGCGCGGGGCGGTATTCGGAGGGGTCAGGCACGATGCCAGCCTAGGCGGGCGCGGCTACGTGGGCGCGGGCGCCCAGCACCCGGCCCAAGAACTGGCCGGTGTGGCTGTGGGGGTTGGCCGCGACCTCTTCCGGCGTGCCCTCGGCCACCACTGCCCCGCCTCCGGAACCGCCCTCGGGACCCATGTCGAGGATCCAGTCGGCCGACTTGATGACGTCGAGGTTGTGTTCGATCACGATGACGGTGTTTCCCTTGTCCACCAAGCCCTGGAGGACGCTCATGAGCTTCTTGACGTCCTCGAAGTGCAAACCAGTGGTCGGCTCGTCAAGCACGTAGATCGTGCGACCAGTCGAGCGACGCTGCAGTTCGGAGGCGAGCTTGACACGCTGGGCCTCGCCGCCGGAGAGC
>DGBM01000114.1 GCA_002384765.1 Demequinaceae bacterium UBA4004 | reverse complement strand
CTGAAGATGCGCCACCACGCCTTGCGACTGCTCGGCAACCTGGGCCAACACCTCATCGCCATACAGCGTCTGGCTGCCGGTCAGAAACCAGACCTCGTACTCGGCGAGGTTCGGAACAATGCTGGTCATGAGAGGCCTCCCTGCGGCTTCTGTCCGTAGACGTTCTGGTAGCGATCAAAGAGCGCGTCGATCTTGTCCTGAGGGATCGGCACCAGGTCGCCCCCCTGCTTCGCTATGTGAATGGTGCGTGCCACGTCCTCGCACATCACCGCGGCCTTGACCGCGTCCTTGGCATCCTTGCCGATGGTGAAGGGGCCGTGGTTCGCCATGAGCACCGCACGTGAACGGTGACCCTCGAGAGTGGCGACAATGCCGCGGCCGATCGAATCGTCGCCGATGATGGCGAAGGGACCCACCGGAATCTCGCCGCCGAACTCGTCCGCCATGCCCGTGATGACGCAGGGGATGGGTTCGTGGCGCGCCGCCCACGCCGTGGCGTAGGTCGAGTGGGTGTGTACCACACCGCCCACGTGGGACATGTGGCGGTAGACGTAGGCGTGCGCTGCGGTGTCCGAACTGGCGCTGCGGTCCGAGCCGGCAGTACCGGGTATGACATTGCCATCCAGGTCACACACCACCATGATGTCGGGCGCGAGGTCTTCGTAGCCGACCCCAGAGGGCTTGATCACGAACAGGTCGTGCCCCGGCACCCGCCCGGAGATGTTGCCGCCGGTCCAGACCACGAGTTCGTGTCGCGTCAGTTCGGCGTGCAGGTCACTGACGTCTTGGCGCACGCCAGCGGCGGCCGCTTCTATGGCGCCGATGTCGTAGTCGGTCATGCGAGCGCCTCCTTTCGCATCGCCTTCAGCCGCTTCATCACATCGTTGGCGCCGCGTCCGAAGTAGTCGTGCAGCAGTTGGTACTCGGCGAACAGCCTGTCGTAGGCGTCGGCCGCCTCCGGGTCCGGCCGATATTTGCCGCGTTGAATGCGGCCCATCGCCTCGCCCGCCTCGGCCACCGACGGGTACGCGCCCGCAGCGGCGGCGGCATGAATCGCGCTGCCCAGCGCGGGACCCTGATCCGAGTCGATCGTGGACAGCGGCAGCCGCAGCACGTCCGCGTACATCTGCATGAGGTGCGGGTTCTTCAGCAGGCCGCCCGCGACCACGAACTCGGTGACCGGCACGCCCGCGGCGTTGAAGGTCTCCACAATGGTGCGGGTGCCGAACGCGGTGGACTCGAGCAGCGCCCGGTAGCCCTGCTCGGCGCGCGTGGCCAGGGTCTGGCCGACGATGATGCCGGACAGGTTGGTGTCCACCAGCACGGACCGGTTGCCGTTGTGCCAGTCGAGCGCGACCAATCCATGCGCGCCGACGGGCTCCTCGAATGCGAGGTCGGTCAGGTGCTGGTGCACGGACTTGCCCGCCGCTTCGGCCTCGTCAAAGTAGCGTCCCGGTACCTGGTTCTTGACGTACCAAGCGAAGATGTCGCCCACGCCGGACTGGCCAGCCTCGTAGCCGTAGAGCCCGGACATGATGCCGCCGTCAACCACGCCACACATGCCCGGCACGTCGGCGAGGCTCGCGCTATTCATCACGTGGCATGTCGAGGTGCCCATGATCGCCAGCATCTGACCCGGTTCGACCGCCTTGGCGGCGGGAGCGGTGACGTGAGCGTCGACGTTGCCGACCGCGACCGCGATGCCTTCCGGCAGCCCGGTCCACGCCGCGGCCTCCGCAGTGAGTCCGCCCGCACGATCGCCGAGTTGGCCGATGCGATGCTGAAGTTTTCCTGCCGCAAACCCCCTGAAGGCGGGGTTGAGCGCGGCCTCGAACTGTTCGGACGGGTACTCGCCGTCCTGGAGAATCCCCTTGTAGCCGGCCGTGCACGCGTTGCGGACATAGTTGCCGCACAGTTGCCAGACAATCCAGTCGGCCGCCTCGACCCAGCGGTCCATGCGCTCAAAGATCTCCGGGTCTTCCTCGACCAGCTGGAGTGCCTTCGCATACTCCCACTCGGACGAGATGAAGCCGCCGTAGCGGGGCAGCCAGCTCTCACCCCGTTCGCGTGCCACGGCGTTGATGCGATCCGCCTGGGCCTGCGCGGCGTGGTGCTTCCATAGCTTCACGTAGGCGTGCGGGCGGTTCTCGAGTCCCGAAACCTCGCACATGGGCGTGCCGTCCGCCAGCACCGGCATCGGCGTGGAGGCAGTGAAGTCCGCGGCGATGCCAATCACCTGCGCGGGGTCGATGCCGGCGGCGGCGATCGCGGCGGGGACGGCGTTGCGGAGCACCTCGCGATAATCCTCGGGAACCTGCAAAGCCCACTCGGGAGGGAGCTTCTCTCCGGTCGCCGCGAGCGTCGCATCCATCACGGCGTGCGGGTACTCGTGCACGGCGGTGCCAAGTTCCTCGCCATCGCTCACGCGGACCACCAGCGCGCGCCCCGAAAGGGTGCCGAAGTCAACGCCCACCACATAGGTGTCCTGCTGCACGGGGGGCCTCCTTGCCCTGGAAACAACGGTTCACACGGCGGGTAACCGGAATCACCCGTCACTGAATGATAACGCTAACATTTCATAGCGCAACCGGGACATGGGTTCCGCATGCTGGTCGAGGCGCCGTGACGCGCCGGCGCGGACTACGCGCTTGGCGCCGCTACCGATTCACGCACAATGAGCTCGGCGGGCAAGGGCGTGGTGTCCGGAAGCTCCTCGCCCGCCAGTGCCGCGACCAGAACGCTCACCGCGAGCGCGCCCACCCGAGCGAAGTCCTGCCGGATGGTCGTGAGCGGCGGCAACGTGTGCGCCGCCTCCGGAATGTCGTCAAAACCGATCAGGGAGATGTCCCGCGGCACGTCGATGCCTCTCAGGCCGAGCGCATGGATCAGGCCGAGCGCCATCTGGTCGTTTCCGCAGAAGACCGCCGTCGCGGAGGGATCCAGCTGGGAGCCGGCATCGAAACCGGACTGCGCCGACCAATCTCCCTCGATCATGGGCAGGCGCGGCAGCCTCAGGCGCATGATCTCCGCCACAAACGCGTTCTGGCGCAGTTGAGCCTCGGTCGCGTCGGCCGGCCCGGCGATGTGCTGGATGCGCGTGTGCCCCATCGCAACGAGGTGTTCAATCGCGAGCCGCACTCCCTGGCCCTGGTCGACGGAGATGGACCACGGCTTGCGCTCGTCGCCGGTCAGCAGATACGCGACAGGGACGGCGCTCGCGTGCGCATCCGCCTGGTGGAGCACTGCCCGGGTGGGCGCCATCAACACCAGCGCCTCGATCGAGCGCCCAAAGAGGAAGTCGAGCGCCTCATCGACTGACTCGGCGTCATTGGCGGTCGCGGTGCTCAGCGCCTGAAAGCCCGCGTCTCTGAGGGCGCGTTCGACCGCAAAGAAACTGGAGGTCGGGCCGAAGTCGGGCGTATTGGGGATCAGCACTCCGACGGCCTGCGATCGCCCTGTCGCAAGCGAACGCGCGGCGACGTTGCGGCGATAGCCCAAATCCGCGATCGCGGCGAGCACTCGTTCCCTGGTACCCGGGCGGATACCCTCAAAACCGTTGAGGACTCGCGACACCGTTTGGTGCGACACCCCGGCGCGCGCGGCGACATCGTGCATGCTCGGGCCACGCACCACGTTCACCATCGCAACCTCGCTGTCTCTAGCGCCGACATCGAGAGCGTACCGGCATCTTCACCCCTGATAACACGAGGCGCGCGCTCGATGACTCCATTATGTTGGCGTTAACATCCTTCCACACCAGAGGCGACCGCCGCGCGACCCCTCACACCCGCCCGCCGCGACGCGCGGGACCTGGTGCTCAGCGGCTCCGGGCCTCCTGCCCCTAGAGTTCGACCAGGTCGGGAGCAAAGGCAGGCCCGGCGATGGAGAAAACACGGCAAAGGAGCCCCATGTCTACCGTCCTGTCAAAACTCAAGAGCTTCATGAGCTGGACCGTCCACGGCGACGGCAAGCGCATCTCGACCAACCAGGCCGTGGCGCCCGACGAGCGCCTCACGTACCCCCGCACCATCGGCATCGGCGCCCAACACGTCCTGGCAATGATGGGTTCGACCCTCTTGGTGCCAGCGATCACCGGCATGCCAGCATCGACCACGCTGTTCTTCAGCGCGATCGGCACGGCGCTGTTCCTGACGATCACCGGCAACAAGGTTCCCTCATACCTCGGCTCAAGCTTCGCGTTCATCGCCCCCCTCGCGGCGGCAGGCGTCAACGCGGGCAACGGACCGCTTGATGGCGCCACGATCGCCAAGGGCCTCGGCGGCATCCTGCTCGCGGGCGTGCTGCTGGCCGTCGTCGGAGCATTGGTGCACCTGCTCGGCGCTGGCTGGATTCAGAAGATCATGCCCCCCGCCGTCACCGGAACCATCGTGGCCCTGATCGGGCTCAACCTTGCGGGCGCCGCCAAGGGCATGTGGAACGGCAGCCCCTGGACCGCGCTCGTGACCCTGGCTGCCGTGCTGCTGCTCATGGTGCTCTCCAAGGGCTTCCTGGGGCGCATCGCGATCCTTGCGGGCGCCGTCCTCGGCGGCGTGTTCGCCGCCTTCCGCGGCGAGTGGGACGGGGCGGGAGCCGTCATCGGCGGCGCCTCGTGGTTTGGGTTCCCCGAGTACCACACGCCCACCTTCGAGGGCTCGGTGCTGATCGCGTTCGTGCCCGTCGTGCTCGTGCTGATTGCCGAGAACATCGGCCACGTGAAGTCGGTCGCCGCCATGACCAATAGGAACCTGGACCCGATGACCGGCCGGGCGCTCTTCGCGGACGGCGTGGCCACCACCCTGGCTGGCCTCGGCGGCGGCTCCGGTACCACCACGTATGCAGAGAACATCGGCGTCATGGCCGCTACCCGGGTGTACTCGACCCTCGCCTACTGGGTTGCCGCTGGGGTGGCCCTCCTCCTGAGCCTCGTGCCCAAGTTCGGCGCCCTGGTAGCCGTCATTCCGGTCGGGGTCCTG
>DGBM01000199.1:8518-9574 GCA_002384765.1 Demequinaceae bacterium UBA4004 | reverse complement strand
GAGACGTCGACCTTGAAGATCCAGCCGCCATCATAGGGCTCGTCGTTGATGGCCGCGGGCGACGAATTCAGCGCCTCGTTGACAGCCGTCACGATGCCCGAGACGGGCGAGTACAGCTCGCTCACCGCCTTGGAGGACTCGAGTTCGCCGCACACTTCGCCCGCCGTCACCTCGTCGCCTACGGACGGCAACTCGACGAATACGACGTCACCCAAGGCATTCGCGGCGTGTTCGGTGATGCCAACGGTCACCACCGAGCCAGGCTCGACGTCACCGGACACCCACTCGTGCTCAGCGGAATACAGCAGGTCTGCAGGAATCGAGGACATGACAACAGCCTTTCGTCAAGGGAATGCGGGCAACGCCTCGCTACGAGGCCCGTGAGTAGAACGGTAGCGCGCTCACCGCCATGGTTTCGCGTCGACCACGTACATCGACCTCGAGGATGGTGCCCACAGCAGATGCGGAAGGATGCACCATCGCCATGGCGATCGGCGCGGACAAGGTGGGAGACGGCGCCCCGGACGTGACCACACCCACCTCGACATCGCCCGACATCACGGCGTAACCGGGTCGGGCTGAACGGCGCGACTGTCCCACAAGTGCGACAAGCACCCGCGCGTCGTCAGGCGCCGATGCGGGGTCTTCGGCCCAAGCGTCGTGCGTCTCCTTGGCAGCGGCCAACGCCTCGCGGCCCACAAAGTCACCGCGCTCGACACGCTCGTCCGTCAGGCCCACCGCACCGTCGAGCCCGGGGCGCGTCACCTCGCGCGCGGCCCCGGTGTGCACCACCCAACCCAGGCCCGCGTGATAGGGCGTGGTCGACAACGACAGTTCCTGGCCGTACAGGGGCATGCCCGCCTCAAGCCGCAAGGTGTCGCGCGCCGAAAGCCCGCACGGCATCAGGCCGTGGGGTGTGCCCGTGGCCAGAGCGAGCCGCCACACCTCGACCGCATCGTCCGGAACCACGAACAACTCGAAGCCGTCCTCGCCGGTGTATCCGGTGCGCGCCACCATGGCGTGGATGTCTCCGCGCAGCAGCACCGTGCACCAGGC
>DGBM01000199.1:0-8460 GCA_002384765.1 Demequinaceae bacterium UBA4004 | reverse complement strand
GCGACAATGATGAAGTGATCCCAGTCGCGCCGGTACACGATGAGGTCGTCGATAATTCCGCCGTCCGGGGTGCACAGCATCGAGTACTTTGCCCGCCCGATCGCCAGGCGTGCCATGCCTGAGACCAGCGCGAAGTCGAGGGCTGCGGCGGCGTCCGGGCCGCGCAGCGAGATCTCGCCCATGTGGCTGATGTCGAACAGCCCTGCGGCGGTGCGCACCGCCTGGTGCTCCGCCACGTCGCCCGCATAGCGGACGGGCATCTCCCAGCCCGCAAACTCGGTCAGGGTCGCGCCAAGCGCGACGTGCTCGTGGTGCAGTGGGGAGCGATTCATATTGCCAGCGTAGACGGCGCGGCGCACTGACATGGCCGCCGCGGGTCTCTAGTCCTCGTACTCTTCCAACGGAGGGCACGTGCATACGAGGTTGCGATCCCCGTACGCATTGTCGATGCGCCGCACGGGAGGGAAGTACTTGTCGCGGCGCAGGCCGGGAACGGGGAATGCCGCCACCTCGCGCGAGTACGCGGCGGTCCAGGTATCTGCCGCCACCGCCTCCGCCGTGTGAGGTGCGTGTCGCAGCACCGAATCCTCGGCAGAGACGTCACCATTCGCGACGGCATCGATCTCGCCGCGAATCGCGATCATGGCGTCGATGAAGCGATCCAGTTCCGTGAGGTCCTCCGACTCGGTCGGCTCGACCATGAGCGTTCCGGCGACGGGCCAGGACATGGTGGGGGCGTGGATCCCGTAGTCGATGAGTCGCTTCGCGACGTCCTCCGCGGTGATGCCGGTCGTCTTGGTCAGTTCCCGCACGTCGAGAATGCACTCGTGCGCCACCAGGCCGCCGGGCCCGCGGAACAACACCGGGAAGTACTTGTCGAGGCGTACGGCCACGTAGTTGGCGGCAAGCACCGCCATCTGGGTGGACTGGCGCAGGCCGTCGGCGCCCAGCATCGCGATGTACGCCCACGCGATGGGGAGCACTCCCGCCGAGCCGTAGGGCGCCGCACTGACGGCCGCGCCTTCGCGTCGCAAGTCGTTGGGACGCAGAATCGATTGGCGCACGGCTGGCAGGAACTCGACCAAATGCTTCGCCACGGCCACGGGCCCCACTCCCGGTCCGCCGCCGCCGTGTGGGATCGCAAAAGTCTTGTGGAGGTTCAGGTGCGAGACGTCTCCCCCAAAGTGGCCCGGCTTGGCCAGGCCCACCAACGCGTTGAGGTTCGCGCCATCGATGTAGACCTGGCCGCCTGCGTCGTGAACGGCCGCGCACACATCCTTCACGTGCGGCTCGTACACGCCGTGGGTCGATGGATAGGTGATCATGATGGCCGCGACCTTGGACCCGTGGGCCGCCAGCTTCGACTCGAGATCGGCCGCGTCGATCTCGCCGTCCGCGGCCGTCTTCACCACCACTACCCGGAAGCCCACTAGGACGGCCGAGGCCGCGTTGGTGCCGTGAGCAGAATCGGGGATGAGGCAGATGTTGCGCTCCGACTCCCCGCGGCTCAGGTGATAGTTGCGGATGGCGAGCAGGCCGGCGTATTCGCCGCGCGAGCCGGCGTTGGGCTGCACAGACACGGCCGCGTAGCCCGTGATCTCCGCCAGCCAGTCCTCCAGCTGCTCGATCATGTGGCGGTAGCCCATGGTCTGTTCCGCGGGGGCGAAGGGGTGGATGTTGGCGAAACCCGGCCACAGGATGGGCTCCATCTCAGCCGCCGCGTTGAGCTTCATGGTGCACGAGCCGAGCGGGATCATCGTGCGGTCAAGCGCCAAGTCCTGGTCCGACAGCTTGCGCATGTAGCGCGTGAGCGCCGCCTCCGAGCGGTGAGCGGTGAACACGGGGTGCGTCAGGTAAGCCGAGGTGCGCCGCATCCCGCGCGGGATCGCCACGCGCGGCGCCGTGTACACGGGGTGACGCTTGGTCCCGATGACCGCCTCGACCAGCTTGTCGAGGGTTGCCAGCTCCGTCTTCTCATCGCACGCAAGGGCAACCCTGTCGTCGTCCACCTTGCGAATGTTGATCCCTGCGGCCGCCGCGCGCGACACCACGGAGTCCGCGCCGCGGGGCATGTGCAACGTGATGGTGTCGAAGAAGGCGTCGTGCATCGGCTGGAAGCCCGCGGCCGTCAGGGCGTCGTACAACGTCACGGCGCGTGAGTGAACCTCCATCGCGATATCGCGCAACCCATCGGGACCGTGATAGATCGCGTACATCGACGAGACGACGGCCAGCAGTGCCTGTGCGGTGCAGATGTTCGACGTGGCCTTGTCTCGCCGGATGTGCTGCTCGCGGGTCTGGAGCGTCAGGCGGTAGGCAGGATTGCCCGCGGCATCGACGGAAACGCCGACGAGCCGACCGGGCAGTTGGCGCTCGAGGCCCGCACGCACTGCGATGAACGCGGCGTGTGGTCCGCCGTAGAACAGCGGCACACCGAAACGCTGGGCCGAACCCACGGCAATGTCCGCGCCCATTTCGCCCGGAGGACTCACAATGCTGAGGGACAGGATGTCGCATGCCACCGTCACCAACGCACCCGTGTCATGCACCGCGGCAATCAGCGGTCCGAGGTCGCGCAGCACTCCCGACATTCCCGGATTCTGGATCACCACCCCCGTGACGTCGTCGGCCGGCTTCCACTCTTCCGAGATGGCCTCGACTCGCGCCTCAATGCCAAGGGCCTCGGCCTGCGCCAAGACCACCTCAATCGTCTGCGGGAAGCATTCATCGTCGAGAACGACGGCTCCGCCGCGGTGAGCCGCGCGTTGCATGAGCAGCACGGCCTCGCTGACCGCGGTCGCCTCGTCGAGCAATGATGCGTTCGCGAGCGGCAAAGCGGTGAGGTCGGACACCATCGTCTGGAAGTTGAGCATGGCCTCCAGGCGGCCTTGCGAAATCTCCGCCTGGTATGGCGTATAGGCCGAGTACCAGGCGGGATTGGACAAGATTCCGCGTCGGATGACCGCCGGCGTGATCGTGTCGTAGTAGCCCTGACCGATCATCTGCACCGACTGCACGTTTTGTCGCGCATAGCCATCGAGTTCGGCGAGCGCTTCACCTTCCGTCAGGGCGGGAGGAAGCACCAGGATGTCGTCTTGGCGGATCGACTCAGGTACAGCCTCGTCGATGAGCGCGTCGAGGGAGGCATAGCCGACGGCGTCGAGCATCCGCTGGGCAGAAGCGTCCTCAGGTCCAATGTGGCGATCGGCGAAGGTAGTCACGAGCCCATTCTGTCGTACTGCGAGACCCGGCGACAGATCACGGCCCGCGCGGCGCGCATCGCGGCCCTCACGCAGACCCTGCGTTGGCCAGAAGAACGGCGCCCTTCCCCATGGGAAAAGGCGCCGCGCTCACCACGATTATGAGTTGTCGGTTGTCTCCGCGCTGGCTGCGTCTGACTTGATGCGGTCGATGGCGTTCACGGCTGAGGCCTTCGCCTTGTAGCCCTCGCTCAATGCGAGGACGTTGCCGTTGGTGGCTTTGATCCGGAAGCGGAATTCGCCCGCCTTGTCCTTATAGATCTCGAAGTGCACTCCAGTGCTCCTTTGCGTCTGGTGCGGTACTCGGTGAGAACCATCCTAGGAGGCACGACCGTGGCTGACCAGAGTCCTCACGTCCCCCTCGCGATGCTCGTGCCCCCCTCTTGGTGGGCTCGACACGTCGAGTCCACTCCGACTAGCGTCCGACCATGGAATCCCTGGTCGCGACGATTCTGGGAGCCATGACCGGTTCGGGTGCGGCCAAGGTTCACCGCTTTGTCGATGGCGGATGGTGGCTCAATCTGCTCGCCGGAGCGCTCGGCGGATTCCTGGGCAAGGCCATGTGGGCCGATTCACTCACGCCTTCGCTCGCAGACAGCTCCCTCGCCGGAGCGGCCGTCGGGGGTGCGATCGGCGGCATCGTGCTGGCCGTGGTGGCGGCGCTGGCGCGTCGCGTGCTACGACGCTGACCTCGCGCCAGCTCCTCGACACACTCGAGTACCCTGATAACCGTCGAGAGGCCGCTGTGAAACTGATCGTCCAAATTCCGTGTCTCAACGAGGAAGCGACGCTTCCGTCGGTACTGCGCACCATCCCCAGCACGATTCCAGGCATTGACAAGATCGAGATTCTGGTCGTCGACGACGGTTCTGACGACGACACCGTCGCCGTCGCCCGCGAGCACGGCGTCGACCACATTCTCCGTCACACCCGTCGCATGGGCCTCGCGCGCTCATTCCGTGACGGCGTCGACTTTGCGCTTGCACACGGTGCCGACATCGTCGTCAACACCGATGGCGACAACCAATACCCGCAGGAACGCATCGGCGACCTGGTGGAGCCGATTCTCGCTGGACGTGCCGACATCGTGATCGGCGACCGCCAGACGCACACCATCGCCCACTTCTCCCCGTTCAAAAGGGCCATGCAGCGATTTGGGTCGTGGGTGGTCAACCGCGCGGCCGGCACAAGGCTGCCCGACGCGGCCTCCGGATTTAGGGCCTACTCGCGATACTCGCTGTACCGCCTCAACGTCGTCACTCAATTCAGTTACACGATGGAGACCATCATCCAGGCAGGCAACAAGAGCCTCGCCATCGAGTCGGTGGAGATTGACACCAACGCGAAGACGCGCGAATCGCGACTGTTTTCGAACATGTTTGAACACATGCTGAGATCGGGCCAGGCCATCCTGCGCTCCTACATCGTGTTTAGGCCGTGGTCGGTCTTCGCCGGATTGACTGCCGTGTTTGGTGTCGCTGGCCTGATTCCGTTCGCCCGTTACGCGGTGCTTCTCGCTGGCGGTGACGAGGGCAATCACTATCAGTCGCTGATGTTGGGAACGCTTCTCCTCATCGGCGCGGGCCTGTCGCTTGCGCTCGGCGTCCTGTCAGACATTGCCAAGACCAACCGCATCCTGGGTGAGGACCAGCTGTACCGCCTCAAAGAGCAGCAGTATGGTCCGGCACGTCCCGCCGCCACCGTCGCGCGAGGAGTCCGCACCCCAGGCCAACGGCGTCCGCGAGCGTCATAGCGAAACGACTGATGAGCGCGAGCGCGAGCGCCTCAGGACGGGTCGCGACTGCCGCGAGGAGTACCACCAGGGCCGCCTCCCGCGGGCCGACTCCAGCCGGCGCAAACACCACCAAGAAGCCGGCGAGCCACGCCAGCGCAAACGCCCCGGTAGCCAGAGACCACAGCCCTTCCGTACCTGGCGACAATATCCGCAGCAGAATCCACGCCTGGAGCCCGAGAGCCAGCCAGTTTGCGGCGGACCACGCCGCAGACACCAGCAGGGCCCGGCCCATGATCGTCGGCGGCTCCGCCGATCTGCGCATCACCGTGAGGCCGAGACGCAGGGCGCGGGTCAGCACCGCGGGCACCAGCAGCGTCGCCAGCACGACCACCACCACCAACGCCCACCAGTAGTCGGCGAGCGCACCTGGCGCCCACGCCACAAGGCCCAGTGTGCCGACCACGCCGGCTGTCACGACGCCCACCGCCACCGCGACGAGCGAACCAGTCATGCCACGAGTCCGTGAGAGCCCGTGGGCGCGGGCGAACTCGGATTGCGCGAGCACGGGCCACACGGCCCCGGGAACGTACTTGCCCGCCTGGGAAACAAGGAATACGGACGCCGCATCGACCACAGGGGCGTGCAGGCCTACCGATCGCATCACCGCGCGCCACGACAGTGTGTTGAATCCGAGTGCCGCCATTGCGGCCAGGGTGGCGAGCCCGATAGCGCCCCACCCCACGTCTACGGCGGCTGCGGACACCGCTTCCCATTGAGAGGCGACCGCCCAGGTGAGCAACGCCACCGCGACCGCGAACAGCGACCATCTGAGAGAAGCGCCGCGCGTTGGCCGAGTCATTGCGTTTGCCGCCAGGCCCACATCATCTCGACCCCGCGACGAATGTCGACCTCCGCCCGCCACCCGAGGGCCTCGCGTGCCAGCGTCACATCGAGGAGGCTGTGAGCGGTGTCAGTATCGCGCGCCCCGTGCACAACAACGTCCGTCCAGCGGGGAGCCACCACGGGTCGAAGTGCCTCCAACAAGTCGTTCAGGGATGTCGCGATCCCAGAACCGATATTCACGATGGGCGGTGCGACTTCCACGGCATGCGCCGCCACCGCCGCACGGGCGACGTCATCGACATAGACGTAGTCCCGAGTGGCCGAAGGTTCGCCGTAGACGTGCACGTGCTCGCCATTCATGACTGCGCGCATCCAGTGCGCCAACACCCCCTGACCGGGTGCCGGCTTCTGTCCGGGGCCATAGGCGTTGGAGGCGCGCAGCGCCACCGATTCGAGTCCTGAGTCACGCACGTGTCGCTCGATCATCAACTTGGCGAGCCCGTAGTCATTGACGGGATTAGGGTCCGGATCCTCGACAAACGGTGGGGTCGCCGGTGGGCCGTAGACGGTGCCTCCCGAGGAGAAGATGACGATGCGCGGCGGCCGCTCCCATGTCGAAAACCTGCCGAGCGCATCGTCGAGATCGGCACGGTCTTTGTCAATCAAGTGGGGCTGTTCGACCGCAAGCCTGGGGTTAATACGTGAGGCGCACCACACCACCGTGCGGACACCGCGTGCCTCGGGGGCGACAACGCCGTCAACCAGCATCGGCCTGCCAAGGGTGTAGCCCACCGCCCCGGTGCCGGCCGCCGCGAACGCGCGCATGATCGCGCCGCCCAGAAAGCCGGCGGCGCCCACGACCGCCACCTCATACACTGGGTTGCCCCTGCCGCTACTCACAGTGGACAAGCCTATGACTTTGCACCTCTCAGCCCGGCCCCTCCTGGTGTTGGCGTCGACCTACCCCGCCACGGTCGGCGACGGGACGCCGTCTTTTGTGCGGGACCTGGCCGTGGGCCTGGTTGGCAGGTTCGCGCCCAGGCTGCTGGTGCCTGCCGTCCCGGGGGGCGCCGCGAGCGAGGACGCCGAGGGTGTTCATGTGACCCGCTATCGATTCTTCCCACGACGCTGGGAGGACGTGGCCCAGGGAGCCATCCTCGAGAATGTTCGCTCACGCCGGTCGCGTCTGGCGCAGTTGCCATTCCTCGTGGCCGCGCAGTGGTGGGGCGTGCGGCGCGAGGTGCGCCGACATCGTCCCGACGTCATCCACGCGCACTGGATCGTTCCTCAGGGCCTGGTGGCCCGGTGGGCCGCGCCGAGGGTCCCGCTCGTGGTGACCACACTCGGCGGGGACCTGTACGCCCTCAATGACCCCATCTCGCGCGCCCTCAAGCGCTCCGTGCTCCGCCATGCGCGCGCGGTCACGGTGATGAACGAGGACATGCGGGCGCGGGCCATCGCGCTTGGCGCAGATGCCCACGCAACCCACGTGTTGCCGATGGGCGCACAGGTGGCGCAGTTCGCCGACGCTGCCGTGGGGCGCGCGGCGCGCGACACGGACGGCCCGGTTCGCCTGCTCGCGGTGGGGCGCCTGGTCGAGAAGAAGGGCTTTCTCCCGCTGATCACGTCCCTCGCCGCGATCGGTGGCGACGGCTGGCACCTCACGATCGTGGGCGACGGCCCCGAGCGCGCCACCTTGGAGCGGGCCGCCGCGGGGCTCCCGGTCTCGTTTGTGGGGCAGCTCACCCGGGAACAGCTCGTTCGCGTCGACGCCGAGGCGGACGTGGCGGTGTTCCCCTCGGTGCGGGCCGCGAGCGGCGACCAAGACGGCCTGCCCGTCGCGCTACTGGAGGCGATGGCCTCCGGATGCGCCGTCGTGGTCTCCGACCTCCCCGGCCTGGCCGAGGCGGTCGAGCCCGAGGTGTCCGGCATCGTGGTTCCGACCGGCGACGTCGCGGCCCTCACGGCCGCACTGGACCGACTCATCGGCGACCGCGCGCTCACCGCGGCGCTGGGCAGTGCGGCGGCGATCAGGGCTCAACGCTTCGATGTGTCCGCGGTGGCCGATGCCTATGCCACGCTTCTCGACCAGGTTGCCTCCACGGCGCATCGGTCCGGGTGATCTAGCGCCCCAGGCGCTCGTACTTCATCTCCGTCTCGAGCTTCTTGGCGCGCCACCACGGCTCGTTGTCGCGGTACCAGGCAATCGTGGCGGCNNTTGGTCGAGTCGATGGCATAGCGCATGTCGTGGCCGGGTCGGTCGCTGACGTGGTCGTAGGCATCGGCGGGCTGGCCCATCTGCTCGAGGATCATCTCGATCACGGACTTGTTGTCCATTTCGCCGTCGGCGCCAATGAGGTACGTCTCGCCCGCGCGCCCCTTGTCCACGATGGTCCACACGGCGCGGTTGTGGTCGTCCACGTGAATCCAGTCGCGCACGTTCTCGCCCTTGCCATACAGCTTGGGGCGGATGCCGTCGAGCACGTTGGTGATCTGACGGGGGATGAACTTCTCGACATGCTGGGCCGGACCGTAGTTGTTGGAGCAGTTGGAGATGGTGGCCTCGACCTGGAACGACCGCACCCACGCGCGCACCAGCAGGTCCGATGCCGCCTTGGAGGA
>DGBM01000191.1 GCA_002384765.1 Demequinaceae bacterium UBA4004 | reverse complement strand
GTAGATGCCTACATCGAACCGCCATTCAAGACAGCGCTCAAGACTGGCGTTCGCCCGGACGGGTTGATCCGAGTCACGTATGGGAGCCAGACCCCGTTCACGGCTTTGGTTGAGGTCAAGACTGGCAACAACGATCTCGTTGCAGACCAACTCAACGCATATATCGACATTGCGCGCACAGAGAAGTTCGATCACGTCATCACGATCTCGAATGAGATATCCCCATCGGAGGGCATCCACCCGACTGCGGGTTTGAAGGTGACCAAAGCTTCTCGGGTCAAGGTGACTCACTTCTCGTGGACTCGGATTGCAGCGTTAGCCGTGCGTGTGAGAGAGAGCATTGGTGTAGGGGATAAGGAACAGGAGTGGGTTCTTGGTGAACTCCTGCGGTATCTCGAACATGCTTCATCTGGGGCACTCGACTTCGACGACATGGGCGAGCATTGGGTCGCTGTCCGTGAAAGCGTGCGCAACGGCTCGGTCAAGCGCTCCGATCCCGGTGTCGCCGATATCGCGCGGCGCTGGGACCAACTGCTCACCTATGCGGCAATGAAACTTGAGATTCAGCTCAACGAGACGGTCGAGGAAGTCATCCCGCGCGCTCAAAAAGACGATGCGGCCTCCCGGCAGAAGGCGTTCGTGAAGGAACTATCCGAGACGGGCGCCCTCTCGGGCTCTTTGCGCGTTCCTGGCGCGATTGCAGAATTAGATATTGTGGCCGACCTGCGAACACGTCAGGTCTCGGTGTCCAGCACTTTTCGTGCGCCAGGGGACAAGAAGGCTCGCGGCAGTATGGGCTGGCTACTGAGGCAACTCGACGATGCTCCGGGTCGTCTGCTCATCGAGTCTTTCCCCAAGGGTGCTGCGCATGGCGTCGCCGCCGAGATCTCCAAGCTCCGCGAGGACGCGACAGACGTTCTCTCGGAAATGCCTGGCGACATCGCCAAGTTCAAACTCCACTTGATCAAGGACCTGGGAGTCAACCGCCGCAACGGAAAGTCCGGGGGGTTCGTCGAATCAGTCCTGGCGGCTGTATCCGACTACTACGGCTCCGTCCTCCAGCACCTCGTGCCGTACCAAGCGAAGGCGCCACAGGTAGCATCACCATCCACTGGACCAGACGACCCAGCGCTGGGATCAGTCAAATAGCACGCCCCACCGCCTAATATTCGCGCACGACCTGAAACCTCGCCAAGATGTCCACACCCGCCCAGACGCGTCTCGCCGCGCTGAGATCCCGGGTGGGGCTTTCTCTAGCGCCGTAGACCCATCGGTTGACTCAGGTAGCCACGTAAACCTATAGTCACTAGTACCGAAGTACCGAAGTATCGGAAGCGACTAGCAGGCACTCCCGTTCCGAGACTTCCTCAACGGAGGGCATTATGTCTACCGCAACAGCCCCAATCAAAGTTTCCGCCGAGAGCGACAGCCTCATTGGGCATGCCGCACACTTTCTCGGGCGCGCAAAGAAGGATCTCGTCGACGAGGCAATCGTTGAGTACATCGAGCGCCATCGCGAAGAGATTAGCGCCGCAGCACGTGAGGCGCTTCGTGAAATTGGCACTAGCCGCTCGTCTCGAGTCGCGCTACTTGCCGGGATCTCGTCAGATGAACTCGCCGCAGTCGGCGGCATAGCGGAGCGCGACAATTAGCCGCCGACCGAGTGCCCAGTTTGGCGCAGAACTGAGCAGCCAATAGCGTCGCTGGCATGGGGGACGACCGCGATCAGATTGTCAGGCCAACCGTACGTTGCCTGACCGAAGACATTGGCCTCCAACTGCCGCTGGTGACAGTCCCGCTGCACGGACTCGACTTGCCCATCATCAAGAGGGCCCAGCAGATTCCCGCCAAGCAACGCGAAAATGGCGCCGAGCGCATCTTGTCCCTCAAAGACCGCGTATGGCTCAAGGCAAAGACCAGCCGAGAGCGCGGGGCGGTCACCGAGCACCCTCATGTCGGTGAGAGGCCGGGGACTCCTGAATGTAACTGGTGGCTCGGCGCGGTGGGGTTTCGCGAAGAAGGTAGCGGTGACGACGCCTACGCAGCTCTCAAAGCGCGCTCGACCGTCGCAAAGGACAGGTCCCCATCAGGAATCGACACGACATGGATGTTGCCGACGGCAACCGACGCACTGCGCCATCTCGCCGAGTTTGCCGCCGCCCAAGAAGATGCGATGTACAAGCAGATCTGCGCGCTTGTCGCCGAGTCAGCCCGTTCGGGCAAGACGCTAAAGACGGTATATGGCAGGCACTCCATCGAGGTGCACGTGAGGGTCCATGACCACGAGACTTACCTCGCGGTGGGGGCGACGGGGGTCACAGATTATCGAGAAGTCGCGGCATTGCTGAGTTCCATACCGGGAATGACGCCAGATGACTGGCTACCTGAGCCGGGCGAAGTCCTCGGGATAGAGCCCCACCCCGGGCAGATTGTCTTCTCGGCGATCCTCCTCCCCGCTGCGCTCGCAGAGATCTTGGACGGGAACCCGCCCGGAGCGCTTGACGTGCGCGACGAGACGTAGCAGCCGCTAGAGTCCATGCGGTCGCTGCACCGCGGCGGAGTCCGCAGATAGTCNNGCGAGCCAGCCCAACTCGGACCGTACCCGCGCCGCTAACGCCGCCGAGGACTCCGGCTCGCCGTGCACCACGTAGAGGACCTTGGGCGGCGACGGGGTACTGGCGAGCCAGCCGAGGATCTCGTCGGCGTCGGCGTGCACGGAGAACCCGTCGATCTGGACGATCTCGGCGTGCACGGGCACGTACCGCCCGTGCATCTTCACCTCGGTCGCGCCCTCAACCAGGTCGCGTCCGCGCGTGCCAGCCGCCTGGAAGCCGACCAGGACAACCGAGTTCTCCCGGTCCGGGAGGAGATGGCGCAAGTGGTGCACGACCCGGCCTCCCGTGGCCATCCCGGACGCGGAGACGATGATGCAGGGCTTCCCTGGTCGGTTCAGCGCCATCGATTGCTGGGGCGTGTGTGCCTCTTGGACGTCGCGCGGGTCGAGCACCCCCGGCTCGAGGTCCGTCCTCAGTTCCGGGTTGCCCACGGCGAGCGCTTGCCGGTAGACGCCGAGCGCGCGCAGTGCCATCGGGCTGTCCACGTACACCGGAACCTGGGGGATTCGGCCGGTGTTCATCAGCCGGTCGAGCGCGACCAGCACGATCTCCGTCCGGTCAACCGCGAACGCCGGGATGAGCACGGTGCCGCCGCGCTCGATCGTCCTGTTCACCACCTCCGCAAACTGGTCGATCTCGCCCTCGACATGGTCGCGGTTGCCGTAGGTGGACTCGACGACGATCGTCTCGCTCTCCGGGGGCCGCGGAGGCGGTCGAAGCAGCGGGTGGCCGGGGCGCCCGAGGTCCCCGCTGAAGGTGATGCGGTGCCCCACCACGTCGAGCACCGCGCTCGCCGAGCCGAGAATGTGGCCAGCAGGCTGGAGCGTGACCTCGACGCCGGGGCACACCTCGACTGTGCGCCCAAAGTCGACGGGTTGCAGCATCGGCAGCGCCCGAGCGACGTCCGCGGTGTTGTACAGCGGGCGAGGCTGCGCGTGCTTGGAGAAGCCCTTGTCGGCGGCGTAGCGCGCGTCCTCCTCCTGGAGGTGGGCGCTGTCCTTCAGCACGATCGCCGCGAGTTCCGCAGTGCCCTCGGTGCACACCACCGGTCCCTCGAAGCCCTGCCGGACCAAGGCAGGAAGGTAGCCGCAGTGGTCCAGGTGAGCGTGCGTGAGCACGGCTCCGTCGATCTCCGACGGATCGACGGGAAACGGCGCCCAGTTGCGCCGTCGCAGTTCCCGTACGCCCTGGAAGAGGCCCGCGTCCACGAGCACCCGATGCCCGTCCGTCTGGAGGAGGAACTTGCTCCCGGTCACGGTCCCGGTCGCGCCGAGAAAGGTCAGGGTCGCGTCGCGCATCTCACGGCTCCCGTCTCATGGACGACGCCTCGCGAGTGGTGGGGCGGCAGGTGGTGCGAAACCTGCACTTCAACCTTACCCCCGCACTGGTGGAGCGTGGAGGTCATCGACGCCGTCCGGCGGCCTCAGCTGGCGTCCTCCGCGGCGAGCGCGTCGGTGAGGAGTCCGACCAGGGTTTCGAGTTGCACGTTCGTGGAGGATGTTTCGTCCTCGTCCGGCGCTCCATCCAAGGCGCGGGCGGCCAGGCCCGACTTGCTGTCGATCAGCTCGGCGATCTTCGAGTCGATGGTCTGCGCGGCGATGATCCGCCACGCGGTCACGGGCTCTTCCTGGCCGATCCGGTGGATTCGGTCGATCGCCTGGGTCTGTTCGGCGTCGGTCCAGGACAACTCTGCGAGCACCAGGTTCGAGGCGACCTGAAGGTTCAGGCCCACGCCGGCGGCCATCAGGGAGCACACCGCAATCGACACGTCGGGGTCGTTCTGGAAGGCGTCAATGTTCCTTGCGCGCGCTGTGGGGGTCTGGTCCCCGCGGATCGAGGCGTAGCGGATGCCGCGATCGGCGAAGGTCTGCTCGGCCTGATCCATCACGTCGATGTGCTTGGCGAAGAACACCACCTTGCCGACGTTGCGGGCGAGCTGTGCGGCATAGTCCGCTGCCAGCCCGGCCTTGGCCTGGCCGATCCGGCGGACCATCGTGAAGACGTTCTCCGCGCCGCCCTGCTCGCTCGACTCCTTGAGTTCCCATCCCGCCACGCGGCGCACGAGCTCGTGGTCGATCCCGTCAACCACCGCGCCGGAGGTTCGCGCCTCCAGGGCGGATTGGTAGCGACCCACGAGCCGCTTAGCAAGCGCGGCCTCGGCGGCGCGGATCGACCGGCCTGCGGCGCCGTCGAGTTCGACCGGCAGGTCCGCCACCCGGCGGGCCGGGATGTCGGCCGCGACGTCGACCTTGCGGCGGCGCACGATGCCCATGTCGATCACGCTGGCCCGCGCGGCGGCGTAGAACCCCGGGTCGACCGGGGTGAGCCCGGTCTCCTCAAGTGCGCCCATCAGCGCGCCCTTGGGCATGGTGTCGTCGATCCAGCCAAGGAACTGCCAGATCGCGCGGAAGTCCTCGATGTCGTTGATCAGCGGGGTGCCGGTCAGTGCCATCAGCAGCGGTCGGGCCGAGCGGGCGCGGATCCGTTCCGAGATCGCAAGGATGTGCTGGGAGCGCTGGGAGCGCTTGTTCTTGATGAAGTGCGCCTNNCCCAGGTCGCCCAGCCAGCCGACGTGTCGGTCCAGGAGTTCGTAGTTCACGATCACGATGTCCGCGAACCCGTCGACCCGTTCGCCGTCGCCATGGACCACCGTGGACCGACGCTGGGGCGTCCACATCCCGACCTCGTGCGCCCAGTTGGTCTTCACCACGTTGGGGGCGACCACGAGCAGCGGGTAGGCATTGGCCGCTTGGGCGGCAAGCAAAGCCTGGGCCGTCTTGCCGAGTCCTGGTTCGTCGGCGAGCAGGAACGTCCGATGGCCCGCGGCCGCAGCCGCGACTACCCGGGCTTGGTGCGGCATCAGCACCCGGCCGAGGGGAACGGGTGTGGGGCGGGTCTCGGGCAACGGCATGCAGGCGGGTGCACCGGTGGCACCGCGCTCGAAGGACCTGAAGAGCGGCTCAAGCAGTTCCCAGCCAGCAAGTCGTCGGGCCCTCGAGGCGTTTCGGGCGGCGGTGGCCTCGAAGTCGGGGGCGAGGAACGGATTCGCGAGTTGGCGCGAGATCACCGACTGGGGCACCACCTGACTCTTGGCGCCGGGCGCGGTTGCCGCCGGTGGCGTGGGCGCGGGCTCCTCGGGAGGCTCCAGTCCGCCGGCACGCATCAGGGTCGCCTTGAAGGAGCGAGCCGAGTCGGAGACCCGGGCGTCGTCGGCGAGTAGCGCGAGCAGCGAGGTGTCGCGGGCCGCAGTCCTCGCCAGGAGGGTCGCCACGGCGTCGAGCTGTTTGAGCTTCTTGGAGCGCTGTGCTTCGTTCGAGTTCTTGTCGGCCAACAGCCGGGCCCGCTCCTCTCTCACCAGCAGTGCCACCACCTGGTACTTCGTGCGCACCGCAGGGCGCGTCGGCGGTCGGCGCACAGCGCTGTTGACTTCGCGCGCTACGCCGGCGAGAACCGGGATGATCCCTGGTTCTGACGCATGCGGCGTGCGGCGCCGGTCAGCGCCGCGCTCACTGCGCGCGCCACCGGACCGGCGTTGGCCTCGTCGTGCCACATCTCCTCCGTCTCCGCATTCACACCGCGACCGCGCCGCGGTCGCGGTGTGCCGCATCCGTCCGGGACTGGTCGGGTACCGAGCCCGCGCCGGCGTCAGGGGCGACTCGGTCACTCAACACTCAGGCCAGGGCGAAGAGATCGGCCGCCAGGCCACCGCGTAGCGACCCCGATTGCGCCGACTGCGGGCCCGCGCTCATGCCGATGATGTCACGCCGCGGACACATCTGATGAGCCCGGTCTGTAGAGAATCTTACGTGAAGTGGCTGGGTCTGCCGCGGGCGGCGCGCCGCTGCCTCGCCGTGAGCCCCAGCGCGATGCGCTAGGGGGCTAGTAGGCGGCGACGTGCCCCCAGAGTTCACCGCTCGAACTGACCCCCAGGGTGAGCGCGCCACGCGCGCCCCTTTCCGCGATCTCGAAGAGTTCCGTCAGCCCTTCCCGTTGCGACGGCGAGAGCTCTGCGGCCCTCTTGCCGCGGACGGTCAAGACCACCTGCGACTGCCCCGCATGCTCACCTGTGGTGACCTCCTCAAGGGTGAAGGTAGCGCGAAATGTGTGCCGCTCGCGCTTGCGGAGCAGGGCGCGTGCCTCGTCGTAGTGGACACCATCCTTGTCGAGGTCCTGCTCGATTGTCGGCGGCGTGTAGTCCGCGTCGGCCGTCTTCCCATGCACGTGGAGCCAAGCCGCCAGGGCGGTGTCGGAACACATGTAGATGAGCAACGACTTCTTGCCATTGAGGTTCTCCACCAGCGCGGGAGCAAACACGCGCCGTTCGATCTTCGCTACTCGTCCGAACTGGTCACGTATCGGGTGATGGCTGCACAGCCCAACGCTCGCTTCGTCGATGCTGACGGCAATGGGCTTGCGCCAGCCGCTGCGCCGTCCCCGTGTGAGTTCGACGGCACACAGTGTTCCGACGGAAAGAGACTGAAACACTCGCGGATGGGACGACTCATCGGCTCCCCTCCGCGTCGATTTACCGAATATCCACAGCGCCTCGGCCGGTAGCGAGTCGGGTCGCGGCGCTCGAGCACCGTCCTGCGGCGAGAAGACGATGCCACCATCGTCTGCAGTATCGAGGGGAGGCTCTGGAACGGCCGGCGGCGGAGGCGGTTGCTTTCCGCGAAGTGAGTGAAGAATCCCCATGGGTCGAGCATGGCACATACTCCCGGCGAGGCTCCAGATTCTGTGGCGAGCTCCGCGACCGTGTCCGCCCGTGGCGCAGTGATGAGGAACCCCGGCTGTCGCATGGTGGCAATGTCACGCCGGGGCGCCTCGGTACTGATCCGCCGCGACCACGAGTCGTCGAGACCCGCTTCTCGCAGGCACGCTACGAGGTGCCTCATTGAGAAGTGAGCGCGAGAGTCGCCATTGACGTGTCGCCAGGGGTGATGGGATGATCCTATCAATGACGTGTAGGCGTTGGAGGGGGATAGCGCATGAGCGCGTCCCGACTTGTCCATTGCGGTTGGCTCTAGCGGGAACTGGGGACCTCTTGTGACGTTGCCAAGGGTGAATTCGGGGGCTGGTTTGACTCGCCAGAGCCTGAGCCAAGCGATCGTCGAAGAAGTGCTGACATGGTTTGCGGACGGACGCTACGGCCCTGGCGATCTTCTCCCGACAGAGCGCGAACTCATGAGCCACTTCGGGGTGAGCCGCAACTCAGTCCGTGAGGCGATGCAGGCCCTGGTCTCGATGAAGGTGATCGACGTCGGTCCGGGGCGAGGCACACGTGTCGTGAGAACCTCGCCGGCAGGCGTCTTGTCGGCCGAAGTCGTGTCCGCGTTGCTGCATGGCAACACGCTCGACGAGCTCCACGAGTTCCGCCTGCTGCTCGAGCCGGGTATCGCGGCGCGCGCGGCGGAGAATGCCACCGCCGAAGACATCGAGGCCATGAACTCAGTTCTCGATGACTTTGAGGCCGCGATGGAATCGCATCAGCCCGTCGCGCCGCACGACATCGCCTTCCATCGCCTGATCGCCGGCGCTACCGGCAACTCCATCTACCTCAAGGTCATGGATGCACTGTCAGAACTCTTGACCAGTGCTCGCAAGGCGACTGACCTCATACCCACGGCGGTTCATTCGGCGTCGATTGACCATCGGTTGATCCTTGATGCCCTGCGTGCCCGGGATGGCGAGGCCGCGTCACGGATCATGGGGGAGCATGTGCAGTCGGCGATTCGTGCGATGGGGGAGGCTCGGCGGCTGACGCTGGAGCAGGCAGCTACCGACACGGTCGCACCCCCCGAAGGTCAGTCCACACCGTGAGCGAGGAGCACGGCTGGGTCGTGGTCACGGGCGCGGCGAGTGGGATGGGTCTCGCGGTGTGTGAGAAGTTGCACCACCGCGGGCACTCCTTGGTTCTTGTCGACGTGGGCGGCGATGGGCTTTCCCGTGCCACGCGCCACCTCGCGAGTACCGGCTCAGCGACTACCGCCGAAGTCGTCGGCGATGTCGGTGATCCGGCGACGATGGAGAATGCCGTGGCGCGGGTTCCGGCTTCCGATCGGCTCCTGGGTTGGGTCAACTCGGGTGGGGTTAATGTTCCCGGAAGCATCGCTGGGACGGGGACGGGCCGAGCGTCGTGAAGGGCGCGGACTGTGACAGTGCCGACGGTCTGAGCGAGGAGGAACTCGCACGCCAGCCGCTCGCGGGGTCGGTGTTCGCGGTGGCCACCAACGCGCACGGAGTTCCCGTCGCCCCCTTCGCACGCTAGGCAACTGTGTGAAACGACGCTGCAGTCCCGGCGGCGCGTGTTCTTCCGCGGCGCCTTCCGGTTCACACTGCGGCGGCAAACACAGGCAAGGTAGTGCCATGAATGATTTCGATATCAGCGGCAAGACGATGGTCATCACCGGCGCTACCAGCGGCATCGGCCGAGGGCTCGTCGACTACTTTGCCGACCGCGGCGCCGTGGTCGCGGCCGTTGGCGGCCATCGGGCCACGGCCGAGCAGCTGCGCGACGAGCTCGCGGCAAGTGGCCGTTCGGCGCGAACCTACGCCGCAGACCTGAGGGACGTGTCGCGCATCGGGCCCCTGTTCGACCGGATTGCGGCGGACCTTGGCCAGATCGACATCCTCGTCAACAACGCCGGGATGGGGCGGCCTATCCCGGCCATCGACGTGACGGTCGAGGACTGGGACACGATGATGGACCTCAACCTGCGGGCGGCATTCTTTTGTGCGCAGGCGGCCGCTCGCCACATGCTCCCGCGCGGCTACGGGCGGATCATCAACATGAGCTCACAGATCTCCGTCGTGGCCAACCAAGACGAGGTTGTCTATTGCGCCTCCAAAGGTGGTGTGAACCAGGTGACGAGGACGTTGGCACTTGAGTGGGGCGGCGCCGGAGTCGTTGTCACCGGAGTCGCGCCGACGTTCACCTACACCGCCGGAACGGCCGAGCGGCTCGACACCCCCAGCTTTCGAGACGCCGTCCTGTCGAAGATCCCGCGAGGCCGATTCGCGACGATTACGGACATCGCGGCCGCTGTTCACTACCTGGCCAGCGACGTCGGCGAGATGGCGAATGGGTCGACTCTCATGGTCGACGGCGGCTGGACGATCGTCTGAGGGGTCACAATGTGGGCGACCCGCTCACATTTTTCCCTCGCGACGCGTCTACAATCCGGGTGTTGGTCCGGCGTCCATACGCTGGAAACGGGAGAAGTTGTGGGAATTTCGTCCGGGGTAACGTGACGATGATGCCCAGTAGGGTGTCGCTGGAGACAAGTCCGCAAACCCAAAGAGGCACCAATGACGTCTGTATCGAGCGTGCAGTCACCTGAGTCGGTTGAAACCACGCAACCCATGACACTGGGAATCCCGGCGGAGACCAAGAAGGGCGAGCGCCTCGTCGCTGCCAGTCCCAAGACGGTGGGCCAACTGGTGGCCCTGGGCTACGAGGTCATCGTTGAGAAGGGCGCCGGGCTCGAGGCGACGTTCTCGGATGACGACTACGCCGCCGCGGGTGCGACCATCGGTGACGCGAACGACGCGTGGAAGGCCGACGTCGTGACGGCGGTCAACGCGCCGGGAGCGACCGAGTTGGCCAAGATGCGCAAGGGCGCTGTGCTCATCTCGATGATGAACGCGCCCTCCAGCCCCCACTTCATCGCGGACCTGGCCGAGCGCGGCATCACCGGAATGGCGCTCGACGCCGTACCGCGCATCTCGCGCGCACAGTCCATGGATGTCTTGTCCACGATGTCGAATGTCGCCGGATACCGCGCGGTCATCGAGGCTGCGGAAAACTATGGCGGCATGTTCACGGGCCAGATGACGGCCGCGGGCAAGACGCCCCCAGCGCACGTCTTCGTGATTGGTGCGGGAGTGGCCGGATTGGCCGCGCTCGGCACCGCAGCGAGCCTGGGCGCCGAAGTGCGTGCCTTCGACGTGCGCCCCGAGGTGGGCGAGCAGATCGAGTCGATGGGCGCGACGTTCGTCCAGGCCGCGGCCGCTCAGCAGGAGGTGTCCTCCGACGGCTACGCGAAGGAGCTGTCCAAGGAGCAGGAAGCGCTCACCGCCGCCATGTATGCCGAGGAGAGCGCCAAGGCGGACATCGTCATCACGACCGCATTGGTGCGCGGCAAGGCGGTGCGCACCATTTCCGCGGAGATGGTGGCTGGCATGAAGCCGGGATCGGTCATCGTCGACCTCGCGGCCATCGGCGGTGGCAACTGCGAACTCACCGTTCCCGGCGAGCGCATCGTCACCGATAACGGCGTGGTCATTGTCGGGTACACGGATCTCACCAGCCGGATGCCGCAGCACACGTCGCAGCTGTTCGGCACCAACATTGTGAACGTCATGAAGCTCATGACACCCGGCAAGGACGGTCAGGCCGTTCTCAACTATGAGGACGAGGTCGTGCGCGGAATGACGGTCGCGCATGCGGGCGACGTGATGTGGCCGCCACCGCCGGTGAAGGTGTCAGCGGCATCCGCGGCGCCAGCCGCCGCCGTGCCGGTCGTTGACCCTGAAGAACAGGCTCGCCTGGCCGCCGCGGCGGTAGCCAAGAAGGCCACCAGGCGCCTGGTGGGATCTGCCGTGGCCGCTGTGCTGGTGATTCTCGCCGTCGCGTTCTCGCCCATCTCATTCGTGTCGTATTTCACGATCTTTGCGCTCGCCGTGGTGGTGGGCTACTACGTGATCTCCGGGGTGTCGCACTCGCTTCACACTCCGCTCATGGCACAAACCAACGCGATCTCCGGGATCATTCTGGTCGGAGCACTGCTTCAGCTGGGGTCGACGAATATTGCGGTCCTCGTGATGTCGTTCGTTGCAGCGTCCATCGCGTCCATCAACATCTTCGGTGGATTCCTTGTGTCGTACCGAATGCTCGGCATGTTCCAGAAGGAGGCGTGATCACTGTGACGATCATCGGACTGATTCAAGGCCTGTACATCGTTGCGGGGATCATGTTCATCCTGTCGCTCGCCGGTTTGTCAAAGCAAAGCACCGCCCGTCCCGGAAACATCATCGGCATCGTCGGCATGGCCTTGGCGCTGTCCGCGACCGTCTGGTACTCCATCTACCTGTCTGCCGAGTTCCCCGAGGACCGCCAGCCGGTGTGGCTGACCACTGTGCTCATCGCGGCGGCGCTTGCCATTGGCTTGTCTGTGGGCGCTCCGATCGCTCGCCGCGTCGAGATGACGCAGATGCCGGAACTGATCGCCGCGTTCCACTCGTTTGTGGGCCTTGCGGCCGTGTTGGTGGGCATCAACTCCTTCCTCGCGGAGCGCGGCGGAGGCTCGCTCCACGTGGTCGAGGTGGCACTGGGCGTGCTGATCGGCGCGTACACCTTCACCGGTTCCGTTGTCGCGTTCCTCAAGTTGTCGGCGCGCATGAAGTCGGCTCCACTGGTGCTGCCGGGACGCAACCTCCTCAACATGTCGGCCTTCGTCCTGTTCTTTGCGCTGATCATCTGGCTCGTCGCCCTGGGCGACGGAAACCACACCCTCGGTCTGGTGCTCGTGGTCGTGATGACCCTGATCGGTTTCGCGCTGGGCTGGCACATGGTGGCCGCCATCGGCGGCGGCGACATGCCGGTGGTCGTCTCGATGCTGAACTCCTACTCCGGCTGGGCCGCGGCGGCCGCGGGGTTCATGCTCAGCAACGACCTG
>DGBM01000037.1 GCA_002384765.1 Demequinaceae bacterium UBA4004 | reverse complement strand
CCAGTTCATGCCGAACTGGAACTCCTG
Source organism: Demequinaceae bacterium UBA4004 (assembly GCA_002384765.1). The sequence goes on along the minus strand of DGBM01000037.1, from coordinate 5,002 downwards.
CACGATTCCGGTCGCGACACCGAGCGCGAAGTTGATGAGCAGCAGCTTCCCGTAGAACTTAGTGAGGCGTAGCCACTTCTCCTTGCCCGTACGTACCCAGGCGGTCTGCATGATCGCCACCAGGACGGAGAGTCCGAGGGTGAGTGGGACGAGGATGAAGTGGTAGACGGTAGTGATGCCGAATTGCCAGCGCGCAAGGTCAAGAGCTTCCATGGCATGCCCTCCTTTGACGTGTAGCCACAACCTACTCGGGGGGGTACGCGCTAGGACCGGGACTCTGGTCCCGGATTGGCGCCTGGCAGGACGTAGGGTCCCACGCAGAGGTCCCGGTTTTGTCCCGGTTCAAGGCCGATGCGAGAGCCCCCAAAGAGTACGGCCGTAGACGGGAGATCCGGCACTCGGTGTGACGATGACGACGAAAACGGGTCCGGGGTCCCATCTCGGAGCAGGGACCGTCGATGGTGCGAGAATCGCGGACCCACCGAATACGACGGCGCTGCGGTGTGCGCATGTGAGTCATCGTGCCCCCGAAGAGGTACCCGAATGCGGTCCGATTCGTCGAATCGCGACCACGCTGGCCGCGATTCCTGCGAGGTATGCGACAATGACTGCAGGTCAGCGCTTCACCACACGGAGTGCCCACCACGCGACAGACACACCGGCCTTGGCTGCCGGCGGAGAGATCCGCCAGGCGCCGCCCCGGAATGGTTTGCCGCGACCATCAGACTTCCGTCACCACGAGTGGCGACCGACGAAGACGCCGGGGCCGAGTGTGGTCGGCCTTGACGCTGTGAGGCACCCGCTGTGAGCGAGGACAACACCACCGCCCCCAATGCCGTCATCTTCCAGGCTCCCCAGCCGGCTCCCGAAACCCCGGTGAAGCGCGTACCCCGTCGGGCCTCGGCGCCTGCCGGACCGCCGTCGGCCGCAACAAAACCGAGCCACGGGGCGAAGTCGACGCCGGCGGCCAAGAAGACCAAGGTCGCCAGCGGCGCCGACTCCACGCCAGACACCAGCGGCAACGACACGTCAGAGACCGGCGAGACCAAGCCCAAGCGCACTCGCGCCAAGAAGGCTCCCGCCGCATCGAGCGACAAGGATCAGTCAAAGGGCGATCAATCGAAAGACGATCAGCCAAAGGACGGGGAGTCAAGGAGCGATCAGTCGAGGGACACCGACAAGCCGCAGGACAAGGGCGCGGATGCTGCGGACTCGGGCAACCAGGGGCCCGATTCGTCGTCAACCAACGGCGACGACGGCGACGACGGCGCCGCAGCCAAGCGTCGCAGGCGGCGCGGCGGTCGCGGACGCGGCAAGAGGCGCCCCGAGGGTGAAGGCGACGACAATGACGGCGACTCGTCGAATGACGCTTCGTCGAACAGCGACAAGTCCGGCTCTGGAGACTCTGGCTCCCGCGAAGACTCTTCGTGGGACGACGGCGACGGCTCGGGCACATCGCGCAGGCGCCGCCGCAGCCGCAGCGGCAGGGCCTCACGCTCGTCCTCCTCGGGATCGGGGGGCAGCTCTGGCGGCGGCAACAACGACGACCAACTGCAGGGCTCCACGAGGCTCCAGGCCAAGCGTCAGCGTCGGCGCGACTCTCGCGACGGTCAGCGCCGCCGCCCGGTCATCTCCGAGGCGGAGTTCTTGGCGCGCCGCGAGTCCGTCAAGCGCGACATGGTGGTGCGGGAGAAGGACGGTCGCGTGCAGATCGCCGTTCTTGAAGACGACGTCTTGGTGGAGCACTATGTGAGCCACCAGGCCGAGGCGTCCATGGCGGGCAACGTGTACTTGGGCCGCGTGCAGAACGTGCTGCCGGGCATGGAGGCGGCATTCGTCGACGTCGGCCGTGGCCGCAACGCCGTGCTCTACGCGGGCGAGGTCAACTGGGACGCCGCCGGACTCGACGGCAAACCCAAGCGCATCGAGCTCGCCCTCAAGCCGGGCGACACCGTCATGGTGCAGGTCACCAAGGATCCGATCGGCCACAAGGGCGCCCGCGTCACCTCGCAGATCTCGCTTGCGGGACGCTTCCTGGTGTACGTGCCAGGCGGCGGCGTGACCGGCATCAGCCGCAAGCTTCCCGACACGGAGCGCAACCGCCTCAAGAAGCTGCTGCGCGAGGTCATCCCTGCCGATGCGGGCGTGATTGTCCGCACGGCGGCCGAGGGCGCATCCGAAGACGAGTTGCGCGCCGACGTGGAGCGCCTCAAGCGCCAATGGGAGTCGATCGAGGCCGAGGCTAAGGGTGGCAAGGCCCCGCAGCTGTTGCGCGGCGAACCCGACATGGCCATCCGCGTGGTGCGGGACATCTTCAACGAGGACTTCGAGTCGCTCACCATTCAGGGCGAGGACACGTGGAACTCCCTGAGCGCCTACGTGGGTCAGGTCGCCACCGACTTGGCGCCGCGGCTTCACAGGTTTGTGGGGAAGGGCGATGTGTTTGCGGAGCGCCGTATCGACGAGCAGCTGGCCAAGGGCATGGACCGCAAGGTCTACCTGCCCTCCGGCGGTTCGCTGGTGATCGACCGCACCGAGGCGATGACGGTGGTGGACGTCAACACCGGCAAGTTTGTGGGCAAGGGCGGCACCCTCGAAGAGACGATGACTCTCAATAACCTCGAGGCGGCCGAAGAGATCGTGCGCCAACTGCGCCTGCGCGACATCGGCGGGATCATCGTCATCGACTTTGTGGACATGCTGCTTGAGGCGAACCGTGACCGCGTGCTGCGCCGTCTCATCGAATGCCTGTCGCGCGACCGCACCAAGCATCAGGTGGCCGAGGTCACCTCGCTTGGCCTGGTGCAGATGACCCGCAAGCGCGTGGGCCAGGGACTGGTGGAGGCGTTCTCCGAGACGTGTGAGCACTGCAAGGGCCGCGGCTTCTTGGTGCACGGCGAGCCCGTGGGCGAGGCCGGCGACAAGCAGGCGGACTCGGCACGCAAGCGCAACACGCGCAGCACTTCCACCAAGGCCAAGGCGGAGGACTCCAAGCCCGCCGCCGAGGTTCCTGCCCTCGATCAGCACGACGATGCACGAGAGGCCGTCAAGGCCACGCTGGCCTCGATTGCGGCAGCCGCCGAGAAGGCCCACCACGCTCACGACGACGGCGGGGCGCACCATGGCGCTGCGTCCGAGACAGGCGTGGAACAGCCGAGCGACGCGGAGCCTGCGGACGCGGACGTTGCTCAGTAGGGCGAGGTCGCGAGCAGTAGTGCGCCATTGACGGTGATCACTGCCGCGCCCGTGGTGAAGAACCGTTCGGGAACCGCGATCACACGTCCGCCGTCCTCATAGGCGACCGCCACCGCTCCAGTGACGATGTTGTGCACCCTCATGGTCGCGCCATCGCGTGTGTACACGAGCGCGCCGTGAGCAGAATGCAGCACGGCGTGATCCGCCGTGGGATTGGCCCACAGCGGCCCGCCGTCGAGGTCGATCGCCCGCAAGCCGTCTGAGTAGGTGGCGGCGATGGTGGATGTGGTGGGGTCGATCGCCGCGTCAATGAGCCCCTGTGCGATCACTTGGCCGGTTTCACGACGGATCAGGGCGCGCGTCCCCTTACCGTCCTCCACGATGAGTAGGCCGTCGCGTGGTTCGCTGTCGGTGGCCACGGTGACCGTGCCGTTCCATGTGGGGTCGGTGATGCTCCACCGCTCCGTTTCGTCGTGCGCGTTGCGCATCGCGAGGCGCCCCTGCGTTTCGACCAGCACCTCGCCCTCGAACTCTCCGAGCACGCGGACATTCCCCTCGCCCACCCACGTGAGGGCGGCACCGGTGTCAGGGCTCAGCGCCACCGTGGCCTCGGCGTCGTCCGCGTGCGCCGCAGAGAACACCGCGCCAGGGCCAACGAGCGGCCCGGGCACATCGACCGGCCCCCACACTGGGTCTCCGGTGTCGAGGCGGTAGGCCGTCGCGGTCACTTCGGACGAGCCGTCTGGTGTGTCCGTGATCATGGCGAGAGGAACGCCCTGCGAGGTGCGAGTGAGGGCGACGCCGGCACCCAGGGCGCGTTGCACCGTCCACAACGCCTCGCCGTCCACGCCGATGGCGGTGAACTCCACGAGTCCGTGGCGTTCGGCTGAGCCCAGGAGGATCCCGCCGAGTTCCTGCGGCATCGCGGACCATCCAGGGTCCACGACGGCGGACTCTTCCAGCGCGAGCGGCATCCGCACGTCCGCAGTGTCGACCGTCGCCGGTTGGCCGGTGGGTGCGTACGGCGTGCGCGTCGGCGTCGGCGTGGTGGTGGGTGAGGGCGCGTCGTTTGCCGTGGGCGTGGCGGTTTGGTGCTCCCCTTCTGCTGGCGTGCACGCAGCGAGGGTGACCATGAGCACCACGCCTCCCGCGACTAGACGGCTGATGCGAGTCACGAGGCTTGCTGGTGATCAGGGGCGTTGGCTGTCTCGCTGGCGGCTTCGTGGCGGCGGTGGCGGGCGCGCGCCCGGTGCCACGCCACCAGCACCAGCGCCGCGATCACGAGCACTGCGGCGATGTCCACGATCGGGTTGGACAGCAGCGACGCTCGGGTATTGAGCCACCAGACGGCGTCGCTTGGCACGATTTCCGGTGCACCCAACAGTCCGTTGGTAGTCCAGAACACGACGCCTACCAGCACGATCAGCACGCCGGTCGCGACCGATGTGGTGTGGAAGTCGCGGCCCTTGATGGTGAAACCTCGGCCGCGCAGCGCCCGCTGGCCGCGTGCGCCCAAGCGCTGCCACGAGGCGACCAGCACCATGAGTGGGACCACCATTCCGGCTCCGTAGATCGCGAGCAGGGTGCCAGACGCCACGGCGTCGCCCTGGGCCGCGGCCAGCGTGAGGACGGCACCCAAGATGGGTCCCGCGCAGAAGCCGGCGATGCCACCCACCATGCCCAGCAGGAAGCTCTTCACGAGCCCGGTGCTGCGCGCGGCGTTGCTCCTCACTGCGTCGGCACCCGGCATGAGCCGCGAAGGGTCGAAACCCATGCCGAAGACCTGCGCCAGCCCCAACACGATGAG
>DGBM01000277.1 GCA_002384765.1 Demequinaceae bacterium UBA4004 | reverse complement strand
CCACACCACGTTGCCGTCGGAGCGTACGTACCGCTTCTCAAGCGAGAAATGGTTCTGAAGCCCGTCATACAGTCGTTGCAGCTGGTCGCGCTCCGCCTGCAGGTCATGGGGGTGGGACAGGGCGCTGAAGGGGGTGCCGCGCAGTGCCGCGACGGTGGAGCCCATGAGTTCGGCGAAGGCCCGGTTCACCTCCATCAGCCGCCACTCGAGGTCGACGAGTGCCATGCCGATGGGCGCATTGTCCATGGCGCGGCGGAACTGCGTCTCGGAGCGCTGGAGCGCCTCGGTGGCCTCCTGCAGGCCGGTGGTGTCCATGATGGTGGTGATAGTCGCCGGCCCGCCGTCCACGGCATCCGGGACCGTTCGGGAGATCACCTGGACCCACCGAAGGTCGTCTTCGCCGCGGCGGCCCGGCACGCCAATCACGCGGGGACGAGCGTCGTCCCGTCCCGGCGCGAATGCCTCGTGGGCCATGACCGGTCGCATGTGCTCGTCGACGCCCTTGAAGGGCAGGCTGCCGAGCGCCTTGCCCACAGCGTTGGCTCGGTCCACGCCGATCATCTGGGCGGCCGCTTCCGTCAGTACCGCGATCTCTCCAGTCTGAGCCACGATGATCACGCCATCGCGGGCCGACATCAGGATCGCGTCGAACTGCTTGCGCAAACTTCTCTCGCGCCTGAGTGCCACGTCGCGTGCGCGCCGGGCCCTTCCGGAGCGTACAAAGGACAGGAACGCCACCGCGAACCCGACGAGGACGAGCACCGCCGCTCCAGTAGCCACGTGCGGCTGCTGGAGGAGGTCTAGGAGTCCTCCCATGGTCCGTCCTCAGGTTCTGGTAAACGGGTGTCACTCACCGTATCGGAGGAAGTGCCCCGCAGAATAGCCAACGTGGAGACCAGTTCGTCGGCAGTGACGAATACCTCACGTGCTTTCGAACCCTGAGACGGGCCGACAATCTCGCGGCTTTCGAGAAGATCCATGAGGCGACCCGCCTTGGCGAAGCCAACCCGCAGTTTGCGCTGCAGCATGGAGGTGGAACCCAACTGGGTGGTGATGACCAGTTCCGCTGCGGCCAGCAGATCGTCCAAATCGCCGCCGATGTCTTCCGCCACCTTGGCCTGGTTGCCCACCACCACCACATCGTCCCTGAACTGCGGCTGAGCCTGCGTCTTCACGTGCTCGACCGCGGCGTGAATCTCGGACTCGGTGACCCACGCCCCTTGAACGCGCATCGGCTTGGACTCGCCCATGGGCAGGAACAGCGCATCGCCCTGGCCGATCAGCTTTTCGGCGCCGGGCATGTCGAGCACCACGCGCGAGTCGGCGAGCGACGAGGTGGCGAAGGCGAGGCGCGACGGCACGTTGGCCTTGATGGTGCCGGTGACGATGTCCACGGACGGTCGCTGGGTGGCCAGCACCAGGTGAATGCCCGCGGCACGCGCCAACTGGGTGATGCGCTGGATCGAGTCGTCCACGTCGCGCGGGGCCACCATCATGAGGTCGGCCAGCTCGTCCACGATCACCAGCAGGTACGGGTATGTGGTGATGCGGCGCTCGGAGCCCGGCAGCGGCTTGACCTTGCCCGCGCGCACCGCCTTGTTAAAGTCATCGATGTGCTTGTAGCCGAACATCGCGAGGTCGTCGTACCTGGTATCCATCTCTTTTACCACCCACTCGAGGGCCTGCGCGGCCTTCTTGGGGTCGGTGATGATGGGAGTGATGAGGTGTGGGATGCCCTCGTAAATACTGAGTTCCACGCGCTTGGGGTCCACCAGCACCATGCGCACCTCTTGAGGCGTGGCGCGCATCAGGATGGACGTGATCATCGAGTTCACAAAGGACGACTTGCCGGCGCCAGTGGCGCCCGCCACCAGCAGGTGGGGCATCTTCGCCAGGTTGGCCATCACGTAGCCGCCCTCGACGTCCTTGCCGATGCCGATCGCCATGGGGTGGTCGTTCTTGAATGCCACCGGGGAGCGCAGCACGTCGCCCAGGGAGACGGTCTCGCGGTCCGTGTTCGGAATTTCGATGCCGATCGCCATCTTGCCCGGGATGGGCGACAGGATCCGGATGTCCGGGCTGGCCACCGCGTAGGCGATGTTCTTGGACAGTTGGGTGATCTTCTCGACCTTGACGCCCTGGCCCAGTTCCACCTCGTAGCGCGTGACCGTGGGTCCGCGCATGAAGCCGGTGACGGTCGCGTCCACGCCAAACTGGTTCAGCACGCTGGTGAGCGACTCGACCACGCGGTCATTGGCGCTGGACCGGGTCTTGTGGGGCGCGCCCTTGGCGAGCACCTCGAGCGCGGGCAGCACGTAGGGGTTGGAGTTCTCCAATTGGCCCTGCTCCCCTGCCGGAACCACGGTGGTGGGCGGCGGGGTGCGCTCGATCTTGGTGGTCTTCTGGGAGTCGGCATCGGCCGCGTCCATGGCGTCCAGTTCCGGGTCGCCGGACGATGCGTAGGGAGAGACGACGGCGTGGGCGCCCGTGCCGTGCCGCGGCGAGCCGTGCATCGGCGTGGGGACCGTGGGGTCTTCTTGCGTGGGGGTGTTCTCGTGGCCAGGGGCGCCGGGGTGCACCAGGTTTTCGAAGTCGCTGTGCTCGCGCGTGGCGGCGGACGCGAAGGCCTCGTCGGCCTCGTAGCCGCCCTCGAGGCGCCGACGCCGGGCATCGGCGGCCTTCTGGCGCAGGCTGGCGCGCTTCTTGGGCTCCAGCGTGCCGTGCTCCGGCAGGTCGAGGTCGTCGTCGTCGGAGTGGCTGCCGCGGCCGGACCACAGCCCACGCACCAGACGCGTGGCGCCGGAGATCACCTCGCGTAGCGGTTTGCCGATGACGAACAGGGTGAACGCGATCGCCAAGAGCGCCAGAACGGTGATGGCGAGCGGTGGTGTCACGAGTTGCGCCAGCGGGGTGCCCACCAGGAAGCCCACGATGCCGCCGGCCTCCTGCACGGGCGCCAGGCCGTCGGCTGGCGACGGCGCCTCGTTCGCGATGTGGATGATGCCGCCCACGGCGAGCGACAGCAGCACGGAACCGAACACGATCCGATAGTTGGCGTCGCCCTCCTGAGGCGTGCGGAACAGGCGGATCGCCATCGCGACCAGCAGCACGGGCAGCACCAGCGCCATCACGCCGAACGTGCCCGCAGCGATGCGGTGCATCACGTGGCCAAACCAGTTGTCGAGCTGGAACCACTCGCTCGCGGACACCAGGATGGCCGCGATGATCAGGACCAGCGCGAGGCCGTCGCGCCGTACCTCGTGCGGAACGTCGCGAGCCCCCTGACCCAGGCGCCGCACACCCCCGCCCACCAGACGGGCGGAGCCGGCGCCAACGCCCTTGAGGGCGCGCACCGGCCACGCCGACGTCTGCCGCTTACGGGCCGGGGCCCTGCTGCGGGAGTTCTTGCGCGCGGGCGCACGCCCCGTCGACGTGGACGTGGTGGTGCGTGAGCGCGTGGGGCGAGACTGAGCCATAGTGCCCCCAGGCTACGACGCGAGGCAGACTGCGGTCAGGAGGCGCCCCGGGATACGCACCTAGTACCAGCCGAGCTCGCGCAGTTCCGCTTCGGGGATTCCCATCGCGTGGCCCACCTCGTGGCCCAGCACTTTGAGCACGCGTGGCGCGACGTCCTCTCGGCTGGCGCACGCCGCAAGGATGGGCAGCCTGTACAGGGTGATGGTGCTGGGCATCGAGCCCGGCACCCGGCCGCCGTGAGCGGTCGCCGGGATCCCGCGATACAGGCCCAGCAGGGTGGTCCCTGGGCGCGTGGAGCCCGGCGCGGGCGCGTCCTCCACGAGCACCGCGAACTCCTCAAGCGTGGGGATGGTCCACTCCGGAAGGGCATCCATGGCGTCCCTCACGAGTCCCTCAAACTCCTCGTGAGACATCGTGATCCGGCTCACTTGTCCTCCTTGGAGCGTGCGCTCAGGCGCGGGCGCTGTGCGCTCGTTGCTCCCCGCGTGTGTGGACTGCGTCGCTTCATCATGATCTGCCCAGGCTACGTTGCGGCGGTGAATGTTAGTTTGAACCCCATGGATGAGACCAAGGGACTTCCCGAACGGGCTGAGAAGGTCGCAGGGGTCTTGGCTCAAGCGGCGAGTGGTGACAGCGACCGCCTTCACTCGGGCGACGTCGACAAACTGAAAGCCGATCTGAACAGCGCTCGCGAAGAATGGATGGCCGTTGACCGGACGGCGTTCGGCGCGAGGCTCCGAGAACTGGGCATGGGGACCGACGACATTCTGAAGGTGGATGGCTTACTCGCGAAGGCGCAGGCGGGACGCTTCGTGAGGCCTCGTTCGGTGGGGAAGGACGCCAGGTTCGACTTCTAGCATCGTGCGGCGTGGACGAGTCGAGGCGGTCGCGCTACGTCGCGCGCCGGTATCGGATGTGCGTCGCGAGCGGAGAATTGAGCACCTCGACCGGCTCGAACGCGAATGACTCTGCTCCGTCGAAGATCCGCTCGCCGGACCCGAGCAGGATGGGGACCACGTCGAGCGCGAGTTCATCGATCACTCCGGCAGCGAGAGCCTGCCGGACGGTCGCCGCGCCCCCGGCAATGTCGACACCACTCTCCCCCGCAGCTTCGCGCGCCTGCGCGTAGGCGGCAGCGAAGCCCTCGGTGACGAAGTGAAAACTCGTGCCGCCCTGCATCTCGATCGACTTGCGGGCATGGTGGGTGAGTATGAAGACGGGCGCGTGATACGGAGGCTCCGGCCCCCACCACCCGTCCCAGTCGTCGTCCCATTCGCCCCGGACCGGCCCGAACATGTTTCTTCCCATGACGTATGCGCCGCGCGGCCGCATGAGCCAGGCTTCGGCCATGGCGTCGGCTTCATTCTCGCGCGTCTCGCCAAGGTGCCAGCGGTGGATCTCGAGGCCGCGTTTCCCCAGCGGATTCTCTCGGCTCTGGTCCCGCCCCGCGACGAAGCCGTCGAGCGAGATCGACATGTGACAAGTGGTGTCTCGCACCGGAGACCTCCAAGCAATCGCGGCTTGGGACATTGGCGAGTCGCCGCGAGGGACTCGTGGTGGCGAAGTGAATCTTACCGCCCACCTCACGGTGACGCACCCCGCCCGGCCCACGCAAAGGAAGGTGCGGCCGCTCGATCCGGGGTCGATCGTTGGCGGCGTGTCGTGAACAGAGGGCACGTGGCGACCGACGGCCCCCGCTATGCCGACGGTGGTCATCTCCGGTGTGTTCACGGGTCGGTGGTGGAAGCCGGTGCCTGTCGTGGGCGCCGCGATCCTCGGACTGGCCATCATCGGCGTCGGAGTGGCGATCCACCAGGGAGTCGTGTGGCTCGCTAGGTCCATGCACAGCAGCTAATACACGCGAACCGCCGACGCGGCCTACCGCTAGTCAACCCGGTACCACCTTCCAACGCGGGACCCCTGTTGGCCGGAGATCCGCTTCACCGCGTCAGCGGCAACGCGCTCAGTCACAATGGCAGTCCTGCACCTAGCCGATACGTCCGGTTGGTCGTTGGCTACGAGTTGCTGTTGGCGCATGCCTGGCTGTGATCCTGAAACAGTGGGGCGTCAATCGTTTGAGTTTTCACGTCGCGTTCAATGTCAGCGTTCCGTTTGTTGCGACGATCTGCTCACATCTCGTTCGGCCACTGCGACACTGCGAGTGCCGATGGTCCACGGCCGGCGTTGAGGTCCAATCCGACGGCGAAGCCGCCGCTCGAGCGGATGTCCAGGTAGAGCAGACCGAGGCGGATACGAGGTGGCGCTCGCTTTGTCGGCGACGGGCTGCCGTTCTGAGCGATCCGGAGTGCGCGCTCGCCGCCGCAGCTGGGGTAGGGGTCCGCCAGTCACACGTCGCTGTCGATCGACAAGGCACGCCGTATGCTCGGCTACAACGCGCAACACTCCTGGCATTGACCCCGGATCGATGCGTTCAATGGATAAGGACACCCCGATGCACTATCGAACCCTCGGAAACAGCGGAGCCGTCGTGTCGACGTTCGCTCTGGGAACCATGACCTTCGGCGCGGAGGCCGACGAGGCGACATCGCACGCCATCATTGACGACTACCTCGAATCCGGCGGCAATCTCATCGACACNNCGCAACGACCTCGGCACGTCCCGGCGCCACCTCGGTCGCGCGCTTGACGCGTCGCTGAGGCGTCTCGGTGTGGAGCAGATCGACCTGTACCAGATGCACGCCTGGGACGCAGTGACTCCGCTTCAGGAGACGCTGCGATTCCTGGACGACGCCGTGCGCAGCGGCAAGATCGCCTACTACGGGTTCTCGAACTTCCTTGGCTGGCAGCTCACCAAGGCCGTGCACGTGGCGCGTGCCAATGGCTTCACACCGCCCGTGACGCTCCAACCGCAGTACAGCCTGCTGGTGCGGGAGATCGAGTCCGAGATCGTGCCGGCCTGCCAGGATGCGAACATCGGGTTGCTACCGTGGTCGCCGCTGGCCGGCGGCTGGCTCACCGGCAAGTATCAGCGCGACGCGGACCCGACGGGAGCCACGCGCCTGGGCGAGGACCCTAAGCGCGGAATGGAGGCGTGGGCACCTCGCAACAAGCAGGAACGAACATGGCGGATCCTCGACACGGTCAAGGAGATCGCGAAGGCCAAGGGGGTCAATCCGGGGCAGGTGTCGCTTGCCTGGCTCGAGGCACAGCCCGCAGTGACCTCGGTGATCCTGGGGGTGCGCAACACCGACCAACTCGTCGATAACCTCGGCGCCACCTCCGTCGAGTTCACCGCCGACGAACTCAAGCGCCTCGACGAGGTGAGCGCCCCCGTCGTTTCGGACTATCCCTACGGTGCAGCTGGCGCCGACCAACGCCACCGCGCCATCGACGTCAGCGACTGAAAATCGGGTTCCCTGGGCCCGCCCGTGCCCGCCCAGGGAACGGCCAATGAGCACGCCCTCCCCCCACAAAGCGATCGCCTGAAACGGGCCCGCCGAGGTCCACGTCGGCCGCGCCGACCTCACCACCCCGCCCACCTGAATCTGCCATTCCTGCGGACTCTCACCCCACTCGGGGTGTCGCACCACCAGCGTGTGCCACTCGCGCCAGTTGGCGCATGTGCGTCACATGCGCCAACTCCGTGGCCGCGATCATCGCCACACCGGCGCCAAGGGCGAACGGACGAGGGGAAGGCAGCGCCAAGTCGGGAAGACGCCTCCCCGCCCACAGCGACCAGGCACCCCACCACGCGGCGGCGGAGACACCGATCAGCGCGGCCACAGCCGCCACGGCCGACAACCACGGCCTGCGCCCGTTCACCAGCGTCGAGAAGAGAACCTCGTCGGCCGTCGCATCGTCCGTGTTCATCGTTCTCCCCCTGGTCCAGGCCACGCCGCCTCGAACTCTGCGCTCACGCTCACGCGACAGCGGCGCCTGGGGGCGAGCCACGCGCGCGTCGACGCCCTCAGGCGAAGGTGGTGTACGAGAACGTCGGACTCTCGCGTAGCTCACCCAGACCGGCCAGGTCCGCAGCGCTCGGCTCCCACAGGCCGGCCTCCACGTTGGCGGCCACCTGCTCCGGCCTCGTCGCGCCGCTGATGACGCTGGCCACCGCTGGCTGCGCGTTCAGGCCGCCGATCGCCAGCGCCAGCAGCGACACCGAACGTTCCGCCGCGTACGCCTCCAACGCCTCGACCCGGTCCCAGTCCGCGCCGGCGAGCCGTGCGGCCTGTGTGGACAGGGCCAGGCGGCTGCCCTCGGGCGCGGCCTGCCCGCGGTGGTACTTGCCGGTGAGCAGCCCGTAGGCGAGCGGGAAGTAGGGCAGGACCCCCACTCCCGCAGACTCGCACGCGGGGACCAGTTCCGCCTCCGCGGCGCGGTTGTAGATCGAGTACTCGTTCTGCGCCGAAACGAACCGCTGTAGCCCGCCCGACCGTGCCACCCAGTGCGCGTGCGTCACCTGCCACGCCGACAGGTTCGAGGACCCGATGTAGAGGACCTTTCCTTCGGCGACAAGCTCCGACATCGCCTGCAGAGTCTCCTCGATCGGCGTGATGGGGTCGGGACGATGCAGTTGATACAGATCGATGTAGTCGGTGCCCAACCGCCGCAGGCTTGCCTCGACCGCTCGCCGCACATACCTGCGGCTACCGTGGGCTCCCCAGTGCTCAAAGTCGTGGTTCCCCATCCCGAACTTCGTCGCCACCACCACATCACCGCGACGCTTGCCGAGCGCCCGACCCAACAGCTCCTCGCTGGCCCCTTCTCCGTAGGCGTCGGCCGTGTCGAAGAACGTGATGCCGTTGTCTATCGCCGCGTCCACGACCGCCTGGGTCCGGTCCGCGTCGATCCGGGTGCCGAAGGCGTTGCAGCCGAGGCCCACCACCGACACCCTCAGGCCGCTGTCACCGACTGATCCAAAACGCATGTCGCCCATACGACCAGACTATCCAACCGTTCGGCCGGCTTGGTCCCTTAGGCGTTGATCACAATCGGGACGATCATGGGCCTGCGGCGCAACTTGGTGCCCACAAATCGTCCGACCACGCGGCGCATCACCTGCTGCAACTGGTGGTTGTCCGTCGCACCGCTCTTCGCGGCCTCTTCCAGTGCCTTCTTGAGTTCGGGCATGATCGCGTCGAATACGCCGTCGTCCTCCGCGATGCCGCGCGCGTGAATCTCGGGGCCAGAGATGACGCGGCCGTTCGAGGAGTCCATCACCACAAACACCGACACAAAGCCCTCGTCGGCCAGGATGCGGCGGTCCTTGAGTTCGGACTCCGTCACCTCGCCCACCGAGGATCCGTCGACGTACATGTTGTGGAACTCGATGGCCCCCACCACGTTCGCCTTGCCGTTCTTCATGTCGATCACCACGCCGTTTTCGGCGAACATGACGCGCTCGGGAGCGACACCCGTCTTGATGGCCAGGTTGCCGTTGGAGAGCAGGTGGCGCACCTCACCGTGGATGGGCATCACGTTCTTGGGACGCACGATGTTGTAGCAGTACAGCAGTTCGCCTGCCGACGCGTGGCCGGAGACGTGCACGCGCGCATTGGACTGGTGCACCACGGTCGCACCCAGGCGCATCAGGCCGTTGATGACGCGGAACACCGCGTTTTCGTTGCCCGGGATCAGGGACGACGCGAGAATCACCAGGTCGCCCTTGCCCACCTCGACCTTGTGGTCCTTGTTGGCCATGCGGCTCAGCGCGGCCATCGGCTCGCCCTGTGAACCGGTGGACATGAAGACCACCTTTTCCGGGGGCAGCTGGTCGGCCTTCTTGGGATCGATCAAGATCCCGTCGGGAACCCGGAGGAACCCGAGTTCGGCGGCGATGCCCATGTTGCGCACCATGGAGCGCCCCACGAACGCGACGCGGCGGCCGTGGTTGTGGGCGGCGTCGATCACTTGCTGGACGCGGTGCACGTGGCTTGCGAAGGAAGCGACGATGACGCGGCCCTCGGCGTTGGCGAAGAGCCGGTCCAGCGTCGGCGCGATCTCCACCTCGGACGTGGTGAATCCGGGCACCTCGGCGTTGGTGGAGTCCACCTGGAACAGGTCGACGCCCTCCTCGCCAAAGCGCGCGAAGGCACGCAGGTCCGTGATGCGGCCGTCGAGCGGCAACTGGTCCATCTTGAAGTCGCCGGTGTTGAGGACGGTGCCCGCGGGGGTGCGCACAAACACGGCCAGGGCGTCGGGGATCGAGTGGTTGACCGCGA
>DGBM01000070.1 GCA_002384765.1 Demequinaceae bacterium UBA4004 | reverse complement strand
GGTCGACGTGCTCCACGGCCTGATCGAGCGGGTGGGCAACCTCGGCGTCCACACGCTCGAGGAGTTGGCCAGCTACACGTCCCGCGTCTCGCCCGCGCAACGGCGGAAGCGCTTCCTCGCCGACGCGCTCCCCCACGCCCCCGGCGTCTACCTCTTCAAGGACGCAGACGGCCGCGTCCTCTATGTCGGCACCAGCCGCGACATCCGCTCCCGCGTCCGCAGCTACTTCACGGCCGCGGAGCAACGCAGCCGGATGGCCGACATGGTCCGTCTGGCCCACGCCGTCACACCCGTCGTCTGCCAGACGCCCCTCGAGGCCCAGGTGCGCGAGCTGCGACTCATCGACGAGCACCAGCCCCGGTTCAACCGCAGGTCCAGGAACGCCCGGCGCCAGCTCTGGGTCAAGCTGACCAGCGAGCGCTTCCCCCGGCTGTCCATCGTCCGGCAGGTGCGCGACGAGGGTGTCCACTACATCGGGCCCTTCCGGTCGCGCGTCACCGCCCAGGCCGCAGTGGACGCGGTGCACGAGATCGTCCCCCTCCGTCAGTGCACCCAGCGCATCACCGGCAAGGAGTCCGCCTGCGCCCTGGCTGAGCTCGGGCGATGCGGTTCGCCGTGCACCGGCGACCAGTCGCGGGACGACTACGCACGTGTCGTCGCCGACTGTGCGGCGCTCTTCTCCGGCGATGCGCGTGCCGGAGGCGACAAGCTGCGCTCCCGCCTCGGGGAGCTCGCGGCCCAGGAGCGCTTCGAGGACGCTGCGCGCGTCCGGGACCGGTTCGTGCACCTCGTCCGGGGGGCCGCTCGGTCCCAGCGCCTCACCCCGTTGCTGCAGGCCCGGGAGCTGGTGGCTGCCCGGCGCGGCGAGACCGGAGGCTGGGAGATCGTCTGCATCCGGCACGGTCGACTTGCCGGCACCGTCGTCAGCCCGCGCGGCGGCGACCCCATGGTCCACGTGCGGGTCCTTCAGGCGACCGCGGAGGTGGTCCCCAGACCGGAGCCGGGCGGCACGGCCGCGCTCGTCGAGGAGACCGAGGTCCTGCTCCGTTGGCTGGAGAGTCCCGGAGTGCGCATCGTCGAGCTGGACGGCTCGTGGACCTGCCCGGTCGGAGGGGCCGGAGCGCTGCGTCATGAGCTCGAGCCGGCCGTTGCCGCCGCCCACGAGGTGGTCGGCTTCGACCGAGACACAGGTGACGCCGGTCTCGACTCCCCGCGCAGGACGGCCCGGGACCGCCATCGCCGGGCGGGATAGGGTTGGGGCGTGATCACCGCCATCGTCCTGATCAACTGCGAGGTCAACCGCATTCCCGAGGCTGCGGAGGAGATCGCCGAGATCCCCGGCGTGTCCGAGGTCTACTCGGTGACCGGCGACGCCGACCTCATCGCCATGGTGCGGGTCCGGGCGCACGAAGAGCTCGCTGACGTCATCGCCGACCGGCTGAGCAAGGTCCAGGGAGTTCTCGGCACGGCAACGCACATCGCGTTCCGCACCTACTCCTCGCATGATCTCGAGGCGGCCTTCAGCCTGGGGCTCGACGGCGAGTAGCCCGAGTCGTTCCGCTGCCCGTCAGGCCCGGCTGGCCTCGACCCACCGGTCGATGACGCGGGTCGCCGCGCCCGAGTCGATGGCCTGGGCAGCACGGTCGATCCCGGCTCGGAGGTCCCGGTCGAACGACTCCTGGTCGTCCCCCGAGTCACGCTGGGTGATGGCGAGCGCAATGCCGGCGTTGAGCAGGACCGCGTCACGGACCGCCCCCCGTGCACCCGCGAAGACCTCCCGGACCACGCCTGCGTTGTGCACGGCATCTCCACCCCGCAGGTCCTCGGTCGGGTGCAGCTCCAGGCCCATCCTCGTCGGGTCGACCAGCCGGTGCCCGATCTCGCCGTCGCGCACCCACCAGACCGTGGTCGTCGTGGAGACGGTCACCTCGTCGAGACCGTCGTCGCCACGAAAGACGGCCGCGTCCTTTCCGCGGCTGGCGAAGACCCCGGCGAGCAGCGGCGCCATTGCAGCGTCGGCACAGCCGATCGCGGCGTAGGTGGGCTGCGCCGGGTTGGTCAGCGGGCCGAGGAAGTTGAAGGCGCTGCCGACACCGAGCTCACGCCGAGGTACGGCCGTGTGCCGGAACGACGGGTGGAAGGTCTGCGCGAAGCAGAACGTGATGCCTGCTTCATGGACGATCTCGACGACCCGCTCCGGCGAGAGCGAGAGGTCGATGCCGAGGGCCTCGAGGACGTCGGCGGACCCGGAGGATGACGAGGCCGCGCGGTTGCCGTGCTTGACGATGCGGATGCCCGCGGCCGCGGCGACGATCGACGACATGGTCGAGATGTTGACCGTGTGGGCCCGGTCCCCGCCAGTGCCGACGATGTCGAGGCTGGGCCCCTCCACCTCGATGCGGTGGGCCCGGGACAACATGACCTCCGCGAGGCCATGCATCTCCGCGACGCTCTCACCCTTGGCCCGCAGGCCGATGAGGAACCCCGCGATCTGGGCGGGGGTCGCCGCGCCGTCCATGATCTGACCCATGGCCCACTCGACCGCGTCCCGGTCGAGGTCCCGGCCGCCGATGAGGTCGGTGTAGATCGAAGGCCAGGAGAATGCGTCGACCTGCGTCATCGATCGAGGGCTCAGGAGGCGGTGGGCACGCCGGAGCGTGCGAGGAGCGCGACCGCGGAGGTCAGGGCGATGGGATCGAGCGGGTGGGGAACGGCGAGGTCGGCCATCGACCACGCTGCGAGCCAGGAGTCCTGGGGGCGTCCGGTCAGGACGATGATCGGAGGGCAGTTGAAGATCTCGTTCTTGAGCTGGCGAGCCAAGCCCATCCCGCCGACCTTCGCCGCTTCGCCGTCGAGCACGAGGATGTCGAAGTGGTCCTCTTCCACCGCGCTGATGACCGCTGCGGCGGTGGCGCACTCGAACCAGCGCACCACCTCGACGTCCTTCGCCGGGCGACGACCGACCGCGGCACGCACCGTGTCACGGGTGGTGACGTCGTCGCTGTAGAGCAGCACGCTCACCTGGTGCCGGGGCGCCGCGTCGGCACGCCCTCCGGTGGTTTCGGTGGCGATCTCGTTCGAGGCGGTCATGCTGCCGATGCTACCGGTCCGCAGCCTCGGCTCGGCAGCGCCCTCCCGCGCCCGCTCGTACCGCTCTGCCGACCTCCGCGAGGCACCCCGGCAGCGGGCGTTGACGTGGGACAACGTCACGAAATCATCAGAACCTGACCGAAAACCGGGGGTGGCTGGCACACGCATCGGCAATTGTGGGAATAATGACCGACGTGGCGACAGCATCAGCGGTACCTTCCAGCGCAATAGCGACAGCCGGCCATGGCCCGGCAACCCGTCCCAACATGGTTGCCGTCGGCACCATCGTGTGGCTCTCCAGTGAGCTCATGTTCTTCGCGGGTCTGTTCGCCGTGTACTTCCAGCTCCGATCGGTCCGTGGCGACCTCTGGGCGGAACAGGTGGAGAAGCTCAACCTCCCCTTCGCGACGGTCAACTGCCTGGTGCTCGTCATCTCGTCGGTCTGGTGCCAGCTGGGCGTCTGGAAGGCCGAGCGGGGCCAGAAGGCACGGACCGGGTCCCTCCTCGACCTGCGGAGCTGGGGGATGCGGGAGTGGTACGTCCTCACCTACCTCTTCGGCTCCTTCTTCATCGCCGGCCAGGTCATGGAGTACGCCGAGCTGGTTCACGAGCAGGTGACCCTCAGCTCCGACGCCTACGGTTCCGTCTTCTACATGGCGACCGGCTTCCACGGTCTCCACGTCACCGGCGGTCTCCTGGCCTTCCTGTTCATCATCGCGCGCACCTTCACCACCCGGCGATACACGCACGCCAACGCCACAGGGGCTGTCGTCACCTCGTACTACTGGCACTTCGTCGACGTNNCGTCTGGATCGCGCTGTTCGCGACGATCTACATCCTCCGATGACGGCCACCGCGACGCGCCACGCCCGCCCGACTCGCTCCACCCGCACCGCCCCGACGGACGACAGGACCTCACAGTGAACGCCTTGGCCGCACGCCGACGACACCCCGCCGCGATCGCGCTGCTCATCCTCGTCGGCCTGCTCATCACGGGTGGCGCCTACTCGTTCATCGCCCCCAAGGACGCCAACGCGTCCGCCGCCGTGGCAACAGCCTCCGTCGACGAGGGGCAGAAGCTCTTCCTCGGCAACTGCGCCTCGTGCCATGGCACGAACGCCCAGGGCACGGCCTCCGGGCCGTCGCTGGTGGGCGTGGGTGCGGCAGCCGTCGACTTCCAGGTCGGCACCGGTCGGATGCCGATGGCCAAGCCGGCCGTGCAGGCGCCTCGCAGCGAGGTGAAGTTCGACGAGGACGAGATCGCCTCGCTCGCCGCCTACGTCGCNNTCCCTGGGCCCCGGGCCGGCCGTGCCGGACGAGAAGTCGACCGCCGTTCTCCAGCCCGGCACCGAGGAGAACAACCGGGCCATCGCCGAGGGCGGCGAGATCTTCCGGGTCAACTGCGCCATGTGCCACAACTTCGCCGGCGCAGGAGGAGCCCTCACCCGGGGCAAGTTCGCGCCCGGCCTCGAGGGGGTCGAGCCGAAGCACATCTACGAAGCCATGGTCACCGGCCCACAGTCGATGCCGGTCTTCAGCGACACCAACCTCGACCCCGCTGCCAAGCAGAAGGTCATCTCCTACCTCAAGGCGCAGGAGGAGGCGACGAACGTCGGCGGGCTCACGCTGGGCAACCTCGGGCCGGTCTCCGAGGGACTCTTCGCCTGGGTCTTCATGCTCGGCATCCTCATCGGTGCCGCCGTGTGGCTCGGCAAGAAGGCCGCATGAGTCGCGGCCCCGGCACCGCCACCCCAACACCGTCCGGATCATGAGCGACAGGACATCAACCCGATGAACGACAACCAGACCACCGCGGCACCGGTCGAGGGCAACGCGCTCGTGCCTGCCTCTGGTGACGGTCAGGTCCTGCCGGCGTCGCTGGCACCCGGACCGGACACCTTCGACAACCCTGGTCTGCCGCCGCACATCCACCGTGCCGCGGACCTCGACGTCCAGGCTGCCAAGCGCGCAGAGCGCCAGGTGGCGACGATGTTCGCGATCTCGATGCTCGGTGCCCTCGTCTTCGTCGTGAGCTACTTCGCGATCCGCGACGAGGCGACCTTCTTCCTTCCCGGTGTCGGCAAGGCCAGCCTGCAGAACGTCGTCCTCGGCCTCTCCCTCGGCGTCTCCATCCTCTTCATCGGACTGGGTGCCGTGCACTGGGCCAAGACCCTGATGTCCGACGAGGAGGTCGTCGAGGAGCGCCACGCCCAGGCCTCGAGCCCAGAGGCTCGCGCCGAGGCGGTGACCGTCGTCGACGACGGGGTGGACTCCACGGGGCTGACTCGACGTCCGGTGCTCAAGTACTCCCTGGGTGGTGCGCTGGGGCTGTTCGCCCTACCGCTCGGTCTCCAGATCGCCGGGTCACTCGGCCCGGTCACGGTCGGCGAGCTCAAGGAGACCCTCTGGGACCCGGAGAACAACGGCGGCAAGCCGATTCGTCTGATGCGGGACCCCGAGATGACCCCGATCAAGCTCGCGGACGTGACCAACGGCTCGGTCTTCCACGTCATGCCGGAGACGCTGCAGCACTCCATCGACGAGCGCAAGCACGTGCTCGAAGGCAAGGCCAAAGCGGCGGTCATCCTGATCCGTCTCGACCCCAACGACATCAAGGTTCAGAAGGCTCGCGACTGGGGCGTCGACGGTGTCGTCGCCTACTCGAAGATCTGCACCCACGTGGGCTGCGCCGTCGGCCTCTACGAGCAGCAGACCCACCACCTGCTCTGCCCCTGCCACCAGTCCACCTTCGACCTGACCGAGGACTGCAAGGTCATCTTCGGCCCGGCCAAGCGTGCGCTGCCGCAACTCAAGATCACCGTGGACGACGAGGGGTACCTCGTTGCGCCCGAAGGCTTCGCCGAAGCCGTCGGACCGAGCTTCTGGGAGCGTAAGCGATGAGCGCCACCTACCAGCCACGTCAGGCCGCGGAGCTGCGCGACGGCGACCGCGCCGCCGAGCATCGCCAAGCGGGCCAGAAGCCCCTCGGTGGCATCGCCGGGTGGGTCGACGACCGCACGGGTGCGGCCAAGGGCACCAGCTACCTGCTCAAGAAGGTCTTCCCCGACCACTGGTCGTTCATGCTCGGCGAGATCGCGATGTACTCGATGATCGTCTGCCTGCTCACCGGGGTCTTCCTCACGTTCTGGTTCGTCCCGAGTGCGTCCCAGGTGGTCTACGACGGGTCCTACGTCCCGCTCCAGGGCATCGTCGTCTCCGATGCCTACCGGTCCACCCTCGCGATCTCCTTCGACATCCGCGGTGGCCTGCTCATCCGCCAGATCCACCACTGGGCGGCTCTGATCTTCGTCGTTGCGGTGTTCGTGCACATGGCCCGCGTGTTCTTCACCGGCGCGTTCCGCAAGCCGCGCGAGATCAACTGGGTCTTCGGCACGACCCTGTCCCTCCTGGCCGCCATCGAGGGCTTCGCCGGCTACTCCCTCCCGGACGACCTCCTCTCGGGCACCGGCATCCGGGCGATGAACGGATTCGTCCAGTCGGCCCCGGTCATCGGCTCCTACCTGTCCTACTTCATCTTCGGCGGCGCGTTCCCGGGTGAGTCGATCATCCCGCGCCTCTACTCCGTGCACGTCCTGCTCATCCCGGCGATCCTCGTCGCGTTGTTCACGGCGCACATCCTGCTTGTCTTCGTGCACAAGCACACGCAGTACCCCGGACCCGGCCGGACCAACAACAACGTCGTCGGCTACCCGTTCATGCCGGTCTACATCGCCAAGGCGGGCGGCTTCTTCTTCATCGTCTTCGGTGTCATCGCGCTGGTCTCGGCAGTCGTGACGATCAACCCGATCTGGGCCTACGGCCCGTACGATCCCTCCCCCGTCACCGCCGGCTCGCAGCCTGACTGGTACATGGGCTTCGCCGACGGAGCCCTGCGCCTCGTCCCCGGCTGGCTCGAGTTCGAGTCGTGGGGCGGGTTCACCTGGAGCATGAACATCTTCCCGTTCTCGCTCATCCTCCTGCCGGCCATGTGGACGCTCATCGGCGTGTACCCCTTCGTCGAGAAGTGGGTCACCGGTGACAACCGCGAGCACCACCTGCTCGACCGCCCGCGCAACGCCCCGACGCGCACGGCCATCGGTGTGGCCGGCATCGTGATGTACGCCGTGCTGATGTTTGCCGCGGGCAACGACCTCATGGCGATCAAGCTGCACCTGTCCATCAACGACATCACCAACGCTTTGCGACTGCTCTTCTTCATCGGCCCGCCGATTGCCTTCTGGATCACCAAGCGGATCTGCTTGAGCCTCCAGCGCGCCGACCGGCAGAAGGTGCTGCACGGTCGCGAGACCGGCACGATCTGGCGCCACGCCGATGGTCGCTTCGAAGAGATCCACGCGCCGCTGACCCCCATGGAGCGCTGGCCGCTGGTGCAGCATGAGGTCGCCGAGCCGTTCCAGCTCACCCATGAGGTGGACGCGAACGGAGTCGCGCGCCCGGCCG